>NZ_CP071382.1:300000-487500 GCF_017338855.1 Geobacter benzoatilyticus | reverse complement strand
GGCTGAAGTAGGTCCCAAGGGTTTGGCTGTTCGCCAATTAAAGCGGTACGCGAGCTGGGTTTAAAACGTCGTGAGACAGTTTGGTCCCTATCTGCCGTGGGCGCAGGATACTTGAGAAGAGCTGTCCTTAGTACGAGAGGACCGGGATGGACGTACCTCTGGTGTTCCAGTTGTTCCGCCAGGAGCAGTCGCTGGGTAGCTATGTACGGAAAGGATAACCGCTGAAAGCATCTAAGCGGGAAGCCTCCTTCAAGATTAGGTATCCCCGGGAGCAATCCCCTGAAGGCCCGTTGTAGACCACAACGTTGATAGGCCGGGTGTGTAAGCGCAGCAATGCGTTCAGCTGACCGGTACTAATCGGCCGTGAGGCTTGATCATAATTATTTCCCGAACTTTTTAAAGGGGGTGGTTACACCACCCCCCATATTTACCCTGAAAACTTCTCGCTTGTGTGATTGGAAAGATATATTTACAAGGTTTCTCGGTGGCTATGCCGAGGGGGTCACACCCGTTCCCATCCCGAACACGGAAGTTAAGCCCCTCTGGGCCGATGATACTGCATGGGTAGCTGTGTGGGAAAGTAGGTCGCCGCCGGGATTTTTTTGAAAGCCCCGCACTCAACTAAGAGCGCGGGGCTTTTCTCGTTCCGGATTCATTCCCGCCTTTTGCTTGCCTCTACGCGGCCACTTCTGCTCATTCGCTGTTTCTTGCTTGATATTATGACCTTGGCAGCATTGACTTTTACTTTCGAAATTGACCAAAAAAACTAAGCTAAAACTGGTTCTGTAGAGAAGGTTACAATCCCTAGTCGTTGCTACAGGCGCAGTTGCTGTTCTGTTTTATAGGGATCTCGCGAAACTTTAGGGATAGGGCGTTGTAGGTCAGAAGCCTCCCGGTCAGAAGATCCCCTATGTCTAGAAGATGTTTGATTGCTTCCGTCGCCTGAAGGCTCCCTATTATCCCTGGTAATATGCCCATGACACCTGCTCTTGAGCAAGCAGTGGCTACTTCTTCGTTTTCTGGTGGGTCTGGGAAGATACAACGGTAGCAGGGGGATTTGCCAGGGAGGACAGTCATGGTCTGGCCGTTGAATTGAAGAATCCCCCCGTGCGAAAACGGCTTGCCTATGGAAACGCAGGCGTCATTTATGAGAAACTTGGTGTCGAAGTTGTCTGTAGCATCGATGACGAAATCGAAGTTTTCAATAATGCCTTTAATGTTTGACGAGTCAACCCTTGTCTCAAATGTGGTGACATTTACATCGGGATTCATGGCCGTTATTTTTTCCCGCGCTGATACCACTTTGGGTCTGCCAAGGTCGGCAGTATGATGGGCAATCTGTCGCTGGAGGTTTGAGAGTTCCACACGGTCCGAATCTGCTAAGCCGATGGTGCCGACTCCCGCCGCCGCCAGGTAGAGGGCAATGGGGGAGCCAAGTCCCCCGGCGCCAATGATCATGACCTTTCCAGCCAGAAGCCGTTCCTGTCCAGCATGGCCAACTTTTTCAAGCATTATGTGCCTTGCGTATCGCTCAGTTTGTTCTTTGGTCATCATGATGGTGTCTTTCGTTGAAGTCGGTTGAGGTTAGATTGCGATAGAAAAATGCCCCGTCTTGTCGAGGCGGGGCATAAAGACTCTGATAAAGCATTTGAAGGTATTACACAATTATTGGAGTAAGATGGTTTTTTATTTTCTTAAGGGCGTTTTCCTCAATTTGACGAACCCTTTCCCGCGATATGGAGAAGTGGTCGGCGATTTCCTGGAGTGTGAGCGGTTCGTCAGAGGCAACCCGTCTTTCAATCACGTAACGTTCCTTTTCGTTGAGGCGCTCCATGGCTTGAGCTACTTGTCCCTGAAGTAGTGACGCCTCCTGTTGTTCCGCTAACGCTTCTTCCTGATTCTGACGGTCGTCAATGAGCGACTCCAGCAAAGTTAGGCCTTCACCGGCAACCACCTCAGCGTCTAACGAGAATTCACCTTGCATCCGCTGATTCATTTCGACTGCTTCCGACTCCTTTACGTCGAGAGCCAGTGCGGTGGCTTCCAGATTATCAGCTCCAGTTAATTGTCTGATGGCATTCTTTGCTTGATTGAGCTTGAAAAAGAGCTTCTTTTGCGCCTGAGTGGTGCCAATTTTCAAAAGGCTCCAGGCGGAGATGATGTAGTTCTGGATATAGGCCCTGATCCACCAAACGGCGTAGGAAATGAGGCGGATTCCCTTGTGCGGATTGAATTTGCGTACGGCCATAATTAGGCCTATGTTTCCCTCTTGAATCAAGTCGAGCATTTTCATGCCGTAGGATTTGTATTCAGAGGCAACCTTCACCACAAAGCGAAGGTTTGAGGTGATGAGCCGATGGGCAGATTCCAGATCTTTTTCCTCGAAGAACTTTACGGCGTAGAGCCGCTCTTCGTCGGGGGAGAGGAGTGGGAATTTCCGTATTTCAGTCAGGTAGAGGGAGAGACTGTCAGCGACTATGGGGAGATTCATGGTCATGAACATGGCCTCCTATTGCATTGTGCATTCTTTGTCTGGCACTCAACATGCTTGAGTGCTAACAGTGTAACAATCAAGAAGCGAAAAATCAAGGGGTTGGATTCTCGTTGCCTTGTCAGTGCAGGCTTGTCGCTTTTTGTCGATGAATGACGGGATTGGATAGTGGGTAAGGGGAAACCCCTTGCCCCTCCGCATACTCATGTGATAAACCATAAAAGTTACATATTACGACGCACTGCGCCTAATCAGATGGAGGTTCCATAAGATGGAGATTAGAATCGCGCCACTGCCGGATGACCGGAAGAAAACCAAGTACACTGACGAATCTCATCTGGGATTCGGGAAACTTTTCACTGACCGGATGCTCATGGCAGAGTGGAAGGTGGGCCAGGGCTGGGTTGATGCTCGCATCGAACCGTATGCTCCTTTTGTCCTCGACCCGGCATGCTCGGTATTTCATTATTCCCAGGAGATTTTCGAGGGGCTCAAGGCTTACAAATGGGAAGACGGATCCATTGTCCTTTTCCGCCCGGAGATGAATGCCCGGCGCTTTAACCTTTCCGCCGACCGGCTCTGCATGCCCGAGGTGCCGGAGGACCTTTTTGTCGGCGGCATTGAAAAGCTTGTTGCGCTGGAGCGTGACTGGATTCCATCGTCAGACGGGACATCTCTCTATATCCGTCCTGCCATGATAGGCGTTGAACCGGCTCTGGGGGTAAAACCGTCGGATATCTACTATTTTTATGTGATTCTCTCGCCTGTGGGGGCGTACTACTCGGCGGGATTCAAGCCCATCAAGATCATGGTGGAGGACCACTACGTCCGTTCCGTTCCCGGCGGTACCGGTGAGGCCAAAACCGGCGGCAACTACGCCTGCTCGCTCAAAGCCGGCCTTGAGGCGAAAGAAAAGGGGTATGACCAGGTCCTCTGGCTTGACGGGGTCCACCGTCGCTATATTGAGGAAGTGGGCGCCATGAACATGCTTTTCGCCTACGGGAAAACCATCGTGACAGCATCCCTTACTGGCACGATTCTGAATGGCGTCACCCGTGATTCAACCTTGAAGCTCGCGGCGAGCCTTGGCTATACCGTTGAGGAGAGGCTCATAGACGTGAACGAGCTGATGGCAGATATCCGTTCCGGTAAAATAACGGAGGCTTTCGGCAGTGGTACGGCGGCGGTCATTAGCCCGGTAGGCGTTCTTGCATACAAGGACGAAGTCTATACTGTCGGTGATGGGGGCGTCGGACCGATCACTCAGCAGCTATATGATACTCTGACCGGTATCCAGACCGGCAAGATTCCCGACACCTTCGGCTGGGTGCGCAAGATTGCTTGATTTAAAGTGAACGGGCGGCGGAAACGCCGCCTTTTCGTTTGTTCTGACTTTCTGCTACTATTGCGGCAGAGGAGATACCATTCGCACGTTTCTATGAAGGTGCCCATGAAGCGGAATTACGACGTCAATAAACTCTGCCTCTCCTGCCGCCGCCAGTGCAAGCAGATGGCCACGGCCGTCATATCCTCCTGCCCCCGCTATTACCCTGGTCCAAAGATAAAAAGAGAGAACTGGAAGCAGATGGAGTTGGACCTTCTCTCCTTTTCCTGATCAGTTCTCCCGCCTTGCCCATCAACTCCGATTTTCCCATCACCTCCTTGACTTAGCTTTGGGGCGTGCCTATGTTTTTCCTGTAACGGGAAAGGAGAACGCACCATGATCAGACCTGAAAAAATGACAATAAAAACCCAGGAGGCCCTGGCGGGTGCCCAGCAACTTGCCGGCAGGCAGGGAAACGGAGCCATCGAGCCCGAGCATCTGCTGGCCTCGCTTCTTGAGCAGGAGGGGGGGCTCGTTGTTCCGATCCTCCAGAAAGTCGGTGCTGCCCCGGCAACATTGCGAAGCGCTGCTGACGAACTTTTGAAAAAGCTCCCGCAGGTGAGCGGCGCCACGGCTCAGGCCTACCTCTCGCCCACCCTGAACAGGATTCTGGATATGGCTCAGCGGGAAGCCGACGCCATGAAGGACGAGTTTGTTTCTACCGAGCATCTTCTACTCGGTTTTTTTGCCGCGAAAGAGTGTGCGGCCACCCGGGCGCTAATCGATGCCGGCGCCAGTCGGGAGAACATTCTAGCGGCCCTGGTTGAGATCCGGGGCGGTGAGCGGGTCACTGACCAGAGCCCAGAGGATAAGTATCAGGCCTTGACCAAGTATGCCCGGGACCTGACCGATCTCGCCCGACAAGGGAAGCTGGATCCGGTCATCGGCCGTGATGATGAGATCAGGCGGGTGCTCCAGGTCCTGTCACGGCGCACCAAGAACAATCCGGTCCTCATCGGTGAGCCGGGGGTGGGAAAGACCGCCATCGTGGAGGGGCTTGCCCAGCGGATCATTTCTGGCGACGTGCCGGAATCCCTGAAGGACAAGCGGCTCGTGGCCCTCGATATGGGAGCGCTTATCGCGGGAGCCAAGTACCGGGGGGAATTCGAGGAGCGCCTCAAGGCGGTTATCAAGGAGGTTGCCAAGTCCGAGGGGAAGGTAATCCTCTTTATCGATGAACTCCATACCCTGGTGGGGGCCGGTGCCGCCGAGGGGGCAATGGATGCCTCCAACATGCTCAAGCCTGCCCTGGCCCGGGGCGAACTCCACTGCATCGGCGCCACCACCCTCAACGAGTACCGTAAGTACATCGAGAAGGACGCGGCTCTGGAGCGCCGTTTCCAGCAGGTCTATACCGGAGAGCCGAGCGTGGAAGACACCATCGCGATACTGCGGGGGCTCAAGGAGCGGTACGAGACTTACCATGGCATCCGGATCAAGGATAGCGCCATCATCGCCGCCGCTACCCTGTCTGACCGCTACATCGCTGACAGATTCCTCCCCGACAAGGCCATCGACCTGATTGACGAGGCTGCATCGCGGCTGAGGATAGAGATTGATTCCATGCCCATGGAGATCGACGAGGTGGAGCGCAAGATCATCCAGCTGGAAATCGAGAAACAGGCTCTCCTCCGGGAGCAGGATCCCCATGCCCTGGAGCGGCTGAGAAAGCTTGCCGACGAACTGGAGGATCTCAAGGCCAAGTCTGCCGTGCTCAAGGGGCATTGGCAGCGGGAGAAGGAGATTATCGGCCAGGTGAGCCAGCTCAGACAACGGCTTGAGGAGAAGAAGGAAGAAGCGAAAAAAGCCGAGCGAGAGGGGAGCCTGGGGCGGACGGCGGAGATCCGCTATGGCGAGATTCCGGCCATTGAGAAGGAGATAGCCGAGAAGAGCGCCGTGCTGGAGGAAATCCGCAAGGAGGGGAAGATGCTCCCCGAAGAGGTGGACGGTGAGCTCGTGGCGGAAATCGTTTCCAAATGGACCGGTATCCCCGTTTCGCGCATGCTGGAGGGGGAGGCGGACAAGCTTGTGCATATGGAAGAGCGCCTCAAGACCCGCGTGGTGGGGCAGGATGACGCGCTGCTGCTGGTAGCCAATGCCATCCGCAGGGCCCGGTCAGGGCTTTCGGACCCCAACCGGCCCATCGGCTCATTTCTTTTCCTGGGCCCCACGGGGGTCGGGAAGACCGAAACCGCTAAAGCTCTGGCTGAATTCCTTTTCAATGATGATCAGGCTATCGTTCGGATCGATATGAGCGAGTACCAGGAGAAGCACACAGTGGCCCGCCTCATCGGCGCCCCCCCGGGCTACGTTGGGTACGAAGAGGGGGGGCAGCTCACGGAGGCGGTCAAGCGCCGCCCCTATTCCATAGTTCTCTTTGACGAGATTGAGAAAGCCCATTCCGAGGTGTTCAACGTTCTCCTCCAATTGCTCGATGACGGCCGTCTCACCGACGGTCAGGGGCGGACGGTGGACTTCCGCAATACGGTCATCATCATGACGAGCAACCTGGGGTCCCAGTGGATTCAGCAGTATGGCGCCAGCGACTACACCCGCATGAAGCAAATGGTGACCGAAACCCTGCGGGAGAGCTTCAAACCCGAATTCCTGAACCGGATCGACGAAGTGGCCATCTACCACGCGCTGCCGCTGGAGCGGATCAAGCAGATCATAGACATCCAGATAATGGAGTTGAAGAAGCGTCTCGCCGAGCGGCACATCACCCTGGAGATCACTGACAAAGCACGGGAATACCTGGCACACGAGGGGTATGATCCGGCTTACGGGGCGCGTCCTCTCAAAAGGGCGATCCAGCGCAAGGTTCAGGATCCCCTTGCCCTCATGCTCCTTGAGGGGAAGTTTCACGAGGGGGACACCGTCCGGGCCGACCTGTCAATGGGGGGGGATAGCCTCGTTATTACTAGAAAATAGCGTTTTTGGGATTTCATGCTCTTATTCGGGTCCTCCTTTTTTGGGGTGACCCGTTTTTTTTCTTCTCAGGGGCGTTAATCGAGGCTAGGATTATCGAAAACCATATACGGGGATTTCATGAAGCATCTGTTTTTGTGGACCATTATAGTTTCAGCGGTTTTGTTTGGAGGCCCCGGTGGACCGTTGCCGCTGTTTGCGGCAGATTCTTCTGCGGTTTTCCATAAGTCAATCAACAACGAGTATGCATCGCTGCGGAATATGCTGGTTGACCGCTTTGGTAATGGGGCGCCGAAGCATTGGGGTCCGGTGGTGAAGGGGGTAAAAACGCGGCTGGCAGGTGACGACAAGGTCATTGCCCTTACCTTTGATGCCTGTGGCAGTCCGCGGGGGAAGGGGTTCGATGCTGCGCTTATCGGATTTCTGGAGCGGGAGCGCATTCCTGCGACGCTTTTTGTGAGCGGCCTCTGGATCGAGGCGAACCAAGAGCTTTTCAGGCGGCTGTCAGCCAATCCTCTCTTCGAGATTGCCAACCACGGTTATCGACACCGTCCTGCCTCAGTCACGGGACAACATGCCTATGGTATCCCGGGGACCGGGAACGTAGGCGAAGTAGTTGATGAGATTGAGCAAAATGCCCGTCTGATAGAGAACGTAACCGGCAAGCGCCCAGCGTTCTACCGCTCCGGCACCGCCTACTACGATGAAGTAGCGGTGGAAATTGCTGCCGCCCTGGGGCAGCAGGTGGCGGGATATTCACTTCTTGGCGACGCAGGAGCTACCTTTTCCGCACAGCAGGTGCGGGACGCACTGCTGGCCGCCAAGCAGGGTGATATTGCCATCTTCCATATGAATCATCCCGAGTCGGGAACTGCGGCCGGGGTAATGGCGGCTGTTCCTGAACTCCGGAAGAGGGGGTTCCGGTTTGCGAGGCTATCCGACGTGACCGTTGAGTAACGAGATATCCCTTGATTTATCGGGCCGTATAGGTTTAGATAAAATCCTTTTCACTCTACCTCGGGAAGTGACATTTCCATGAAATCCCTGACACTCAAGGCCCCTGCCAAGGTTAATTACCGGCTTGATGTACTCCGACGCCGTCCCGACGGTTACCATGATCTTCGGATGATCATGCAGAGGATTAGCCTCTGTGACGAAATTACAATCACGCTTTCTGATATGCCCGGCATTCGGGTCGCCTGTGGCCGCGAGGGTGTGCCGGACGGGCCGGGAAATATTGCCTGGCGAGCTGCCGATGCGCTTCTGAAGCTCTCCGGCCGACAGTCCGGAATCGATATTGCCATAACCAAGAACATTCCGGTTGCGGCGGGGCTGGGCGGCGGAAGCAGCGATGCGGCTACGGTTCTCTTGGGGGTTAATGAACTCCTGGGCCTTGGGCTTTCCACTGAGAGGCTCATGGAGATTGGTGTCACGCTGGGCGCTGACGTGCCGTTCTTTGTTTTTGGCAAAACTGCCCTGGCAGAGGGGATTGGTGAAATACTTACGCCGATAGAGGCTGTTCCGCCACTCTGGATGGTGATCGTAAATCCCAATATTCCAGTTTCGACCGCATGGGTTTATGGAAGTTTACGGTTGACAGAAGGGCGGATTGGCGATAATATTCCTCGCTTCTTTAAGGGTGTAGCCGATGTCTGTGCAGTTCTCTCCAACGATCTCGAAACGGTGACCATAAGTAAACATCCGGTAATCGGAGAGATCAAGGAAATGCTGATTGCCTCTGGGGCCTCGGGGGCCCTCATGTCAGGCAGCGGTCCAACGGTTTTCGGGCTTTTTCCGTCCGAAGAAGGAGCGCTGGAGGCGGCCAGGTCCATCGGCGAAGTGTCCGGATGGTTTGTGACGGTAGCCAGGGCGCTTGTGTAGTATCTTCCGGTACGGCAAAGACGTACGATATATTGGGGCGTCGCCAAGCGGTAAGGCACCGGATTTTGATTCCGGCATTCCCAGGTTCGATCCCTGGCGCCCCAGCCACTTACTAAATCGTTGCCCTGCTGGCTGCTGCGGGGAATTTATTTTTGTGTAGGCAAGGTAGGTTATGAACGACAAAATCAAGGTGTTCAGCGGCAACTCAAACCGGGCGCTTGCAGAGAAAATCTGTGAGAATCTCGGGCTCCCCCTCGGTAAAGCCAATGTGAAGAATTTCTCTGACGGCGAGATCATGGTGGAGATTTCCGAGAACGTGCGCGGGCGTGACATCTATGTGGTTCAGTCCACCTGTGCGCCCACAAATAACAACCTGATGGAGCTTCTGATCATGATCGACGCCCTGAAGCGGGCGTCGGCAGCCACCATTACCGCGGTAATCCCCTATTACGGTTATGCCCGGCAGGACCGCAAGGCGGCGCCCCGGACACCGATTACGTCCAAGCTTGTGGCGGACATCGTTACGACATCAGGAGCTGACCGCGTTGTTACCGTCGACCTCCATGCCGGTCAGATTCAGGGCTTCTTTAATATTCCCGTTGACAACCTTTATGCCGCGCCGGTCATTCTCGAGAACCTCAAGCAACGTTTTCCCGAAAACGGCATTGTAATGGTCTCCCCCGATGCCGGTGGTACCGAGCGTGCCAGGGCCTTTGCCAAGCGGCTCGGGTGCACCCTGGCAGTTATCGATAAGCGGCGTACCGGCCCCAATGTGGCTGAGGTCATGCACCTGATCGGCGACGTGAAGGATAAAACCGCCATTATTCTTGATGACATGATCGATACTGCCGGTACGCTGACCCAGGCTGCCAAGGCGCTGAAGTCTCACGGGGCTAAAGCCATTTATGCCTGCGCCACCCACGGCGTTCTTTCGGGACCGGCCATCGACCGGATTAACGATTCAGACATTGAGGCGGTCGTTATTACCGATACTATCCCTCTTGGGGATAAGGCTGAAAGAACAAGTAAAATCCGGGTGCTCACCGTTGCCGACCTTTTGGCCGAGGCCATTCGACGGATTCATGGCGATGAGTCCGTAAGCTCCCTTTTCGTTTAGTGTTCGTGCGGGGAACCCCGCCGCAGTATAGAATCTGAATTGCCAGTCGCGGAGGAAATTATGCAACAGAAGACGATAAGCATAGAGGTAAGAGAGAAAACCGGTAAGGGCATCGCACGGAAGCTGCGCGCTCAAGGCGGGGTTCCCGGAGTTGTCTATGGCAAGGGCATTGAGCCGGTTGCCGTGTCCGTCAATGCCAAGGAGCTTGCTGCCGCCATTGCCGGTGAAGGCGGGCGCAATAATCTGATCGCTCTTCAGGGCGGCGGGAACCTCAACGGTATGACCGTTATCGTTGCCGATCTCAAAAAGGCAGCGCTACAGGGGACTTTCATTTCCGTTGATCTTCACAAGATCGACCTCGACGCCAAGGTTCGGGTACATGTGCCCGTGTCGGTTGTTGGTACGGCTGCCGGCGTCAAAGAAGGTGGCATGCTTGATATTGTCATGCATTCCCTTGATCTGGAGTGCCTGCCGACGCAGATACCCGATCATGTTGAAGTGGATGTGACGGCGCTGGCCATTGGCCACTCCATCCATCTTGGAGATCTGACACTTGCCGCCGGCGTCAAGGTGCTCGGCGATCCGAAAGCGTCGGTTGTCAGTATTCACGGCAAGGCCCAGGAGACGGAAGTCGGAGCTGAAGCCGAAGCTGAGTAACCGGCTTTTTCTCACGCCTTGTGTCTATGAGTACAAAACTTATAATCGGGCTGGGTAACCCCGGCCCGAAATACCAATGGACCCGCCATAATGCGGGTTTCATGGTTTTAGACCATCTTGCACGTATCATGGGAGTCGCCGTCGCCAAAAAGAGTTTTTCAGGCCTTTTCGGTGACGGCGAGTGGTGCGGCGAGAGGTTGCTGCTTCTTAAACCGCAGACCTTCATGAACCTTTCAGGACGCTCCGCTGCCGAAGCGCTCCGCTTCCACAAGTTGACCCTTTCTGATCTTGTTGTGATCCATGATGACATTGATATTCCCTTCGGCAGGGTAAAAATCAAGGAGGGAGGGGGGCATGGAGGCCATAATGGCCTGCGTTCCCTTATGCAGGAGCTGGGTGGCGGGGAGTTTGTGCGGGTCCGTATTGGTGTCGGGCGGCCGGCTCATGGCGATGCCGCCGATTATGTCCTTGCCAATTTTTCTCCTGCGGAAATGGCTGGTATGCCTACTCTTGTGGATGGTGTGGCCGAGCTTTTGGGCGAACTCCTGAAAAATGGCCTGCCGCGTACCATGAGCCTCTACAACAACAGGGATTTTCTGTCGGCAGCTTGATTTCTGCTGCATCTCAAAGCGAAAGAAGAACGCACAATGGGTTTCAATTGCGGTATTGTCGGCCTTCCCAATGTGGGGAAGTCCACCATATTTAACGCGCTGACCTCGGCCGGTGCCGAGTCGGCAAACTATCCTTTCTGCACTATCGATCCCAACGTCGGCATAGTCCAGGTTCCCGACGAGCGGCTTGATCGCCTGGCGGAAATCGTTCATCCGGAGCGGATTCTTCCCACAACCATCGAGTTCGTCGACATTGCCGGACTTGTAAAGGGGGCAAGCCAGGGGGAAGGACTCGGTAATCAGTTCCTTGGACATATCCGTTCCGTGGATGCCATTGTCCATGTTGTGCGTTGTTTCGATGACGAAAACGTGGTGCATGTGAGCGGCAGTGTCGATCCGCTCCGTGACATAGAGATTATTCAGACCGAGTTGGCCCTGGCTGACCTGGACAGCGTGGAGAAAAAGCTCCAGCGCGTGGAGAAACAGGCTAAAAGCGGCGACCGCAAGCTCAAGGATGAGAGCGAGTTCTATGCCCGTATCAAGGGGGAACTGGAGAAAGGTGTCTCCGCGCGGCACGTTGAGGTGGGGGATGATGAATGCGTCTGGATGCGGGATCTGCATCTGCTGACCGATAAGCCGGTTCTTTATGTTGCCAACGTTGCCGAGGACGACCTGGATGGGGCGCATCCTTTTGTGGCAAAGGTACGGGAGCTGGCCGAAACCGAGGGAGCGCGCGTCGTTGTGATCTGCGGCAGAATCGAAGCGGAGATCGCCGAGCTCGACGGAGACGAGAAGAAGGCTTTCCTCGCTGAGATGGGGCTTGCTGAATCGGGGCTCGATCGCCTTATCAGGATGGGGTACGATCTCCTCGGGCTCATCACCTATTTCACGGCCGGCAAGAAAGAGGTCCGGGCCTGGACCATCCCCGCCGGTACGAAGGCGCCCCAGGCCGCCGGAGTAATTCATTCGGATTTTGAAAAGGGATTTATCCGTGCCGAGGTAATTGCCTACCGTGATTTCATCGGGTCAGGCGGCGAGGCCGGAGCCAAAGAGAAGGGTCTCATGCGTCTCGAAGGCAAGGAATACGTGGTGCAGGACGGCGATGTCATGCATTTCCGGTTCAACGTGTAGCGTCCGGCACGCAATCGCCGGTTACTGTAATGGCGAAATCTAACGATAAAATTCTTGAATGGCGAAGCAACCTGTAGTACGCTTCACCTTTTCCGGCGGCAAATATGCCGCAAGCTCCTTGCTCCGGGTCGGACCGGGGCTACTAATCCGTGAGGAGGAAATAAACATGGTACGGAAGTATGAGACGGTAGTGATCGTCCAGCCGGACCTTGGCGATGAAGAGCTCAAAGGGCTCAATGCCAAGGTGACTGACATCATTACCACGATGAAGGGCGATCTCCATCGGCTGGAAGACTGGGGTGTAAGGAAGCTTGCATACCCGATCAACAAAAATGCGCGGGGGCGTTACTATTACGTTCGCTTCGACGCTGACGCGGCTCTGATCGCTGAACTGGAGCGCCGTCTGCGCCTTGATGACAAGGTGCTGCGTTACCAGAGCGTGAAAATCGAGAAAGAGACCGCAGCTCCCGCAGCTAAAGCTGCCCCCGTCGAAACGGCGCCGGCCGCCGAAGCCGCTGAATAAGAGATCGGAGGTTCAGGATAGATGAGCGAAGAAAGAACTGAAAGACCCGAAAGAACCGAACGGCCCGAGCGGCCCCAATATCGTGGTAACGGCCCCCGTAAGAGGAGACCGTTCCAGCGTCGTAAAGTTTGCCGTTTCTGCGCGGACAAGGAACTGGTCATCGACTACAAAGATCCCCGCATCCTCCGCTCCTTCATTACCGAGCGTGGCAAGATTGTTCCGCGGAGGATTTCCGGCAACTGCTCCAAGCATCAGCGTGAGATTACCGAGGCTATCAAAAGGGCCCGCAATATTGCCCTGATCCCGATTGCTTCTACGCACGTCGTAGCGTAACTGGCTGTAAGCCCCATGGTGATTGGCGATAGGGGTGTCCTCCTTGATGTTGCCAAGGGGGTGTGCCTGACGGTTGCAATTTTCGTTGTTTACCTCCAGGTGCCTCTTCTGGGAATTGCGGCAGGGGTTGTCGTGCCTCTTCCCATTCTCTACTATCAGCTTAAGAGCGGGCAATGGATTGTCGGCGTCAGTGCCGCCCTCGTGGCGGCTCTGATCCTTGCATTATCCGGCGGCCTTGCTGTTTCGCTGGTGTATTTGATCCAGGCGGGATTGCTGTCAGTTTTATTGGCGTTTTTTTTGTCGCGAGGCTACAGCATCAGCCGCGCCATGGCCTCAGCGGTGCTTTCCGTGGCGGCGGCAGCTTCAATGGCGGTTGCCGGGTATGGCATTGCAAAGGGCGTGGATTTTCATCGTCAAGTGACGATGGCGATCAAAACGAACCTTGACCAGACCATCGCTTTTTATAAGGACAGGGGGGCCGGCGGAGAAGACATCCAGCTCCTTAAGGAAGGTCTGGAGCAAGTCGGTGCGCTGTTCGGGCAGATTTATCCGGCGATGTTTCTGGTTACGCTTGCCGCGATTGCAGGAATTAATCTGCTTCTGCTTCGCCGGTTCAGAAATCAGACAGCGATAAAGCTTCCTGATAGCAACCTGAGCAGCTTCAAAAATCCCGAACACCTTGTGTGGGGAGTTATTATTGCCGGTTTCGCTCTTCTGACAGGCAATGACGCCATTCAGATTGCGGCCCTTAATATCGTTGTAGTCGCCGGATTTCTTTATTTCATGCAGGGAATAGCAGTGGTAATGCATTTTTTTGCCACGTATTCCGTTCCGGTGTTCTTTAGGATTTTTTTCTATGTCCTGCTCGTACTGCAGGCATATCTGGCCGTTGCGGTAATGCTTTTGGGGCTCTTTGACCTCTGGGCGGATTTCCGCAGGCCACGAATTCACAAAAACCTGTAAAATTCAGGCTGGGAGGAAAAACAATGAAAGTCATTCTTAAGGAAAACCTGGAAAACCTCGGTCACATCGGCGATGTTGTCAAGGTTGCACCGGGCTACGCTCGGAATTACCTGCTTCCGAAGGGATATGCGATCGAAGCAACCGAAAAAAATGCCAAGGCCCTCGATCATGCGAAGCGTCAGCTCGAGTACAAGCGGAACAAGGTTCTGGAGCAGGCTAAGGCTTTTGCTGCCAGGATTGAGTCGTTGACTCTTTCAATCGTTCATCAGGCCGGTGAGGAAGGGAAGCTCTTCGGTGCCGTTACCAATATGGAGCTTGCCGAGCAACTGAAGGCCCAGGGCATTGATATGGACCGGAAGAAAATTGTCCTTGCTGAACCGATCAAGCAGGTTGGTGAGTACACTGCTTCTGTCAAGGTGCATCCTGACGTTGCAGCTACCCTCAAGGTCGTGGTGTCCAAAGCAGAATAGTTTTGAGCTACAGTTAGTTGGAATACAGAGGGGGACTCCATATTGGGGTCCCCCTTTTTTTTGCTTGTACCGGCAGTTTTAACTGCCGAATTTAGGATAAAGGCCATTGCCTTGAGCAGCCCAGTCCGGGCTCGAATGGAGAAAGCAGCCGCGGTTGATTAAACCGGCTGCTGTTGGTCTGATGTTGGTTTGTCCCATGCGGGTTTCCACGGCTCATTTTGTTGCCGTCCCGAGATTGGGCAGGCAATAATGTCGCGGAGCCCAGTTCGTGTCGTCGGCAGCGGTTTGCGCTTGGAGGCAGTGGCTGCTTCGTTGCGACATCCGTCATAAAAATAAAAAGGGCCTGCATAGAATATGCAGGCCCTTTGTTCAGCTAGGGTTCAGTGCTACTTCTTTTTTGCCGGGGCAGCTTTAACCGGAGCAGCAGCTTTGGCCGGAGCGGTCCAGCGGTTCAGGTCGTGAGCGATGCTGTGGCAGTCGCCGCATTTCGAGAACTTGGCCATCATTGCTGCCGGGTGCGGCGTGCCGTGGCAGGTCTGGCATGCCGGGATCATCTTGTGCTTATCCTGGTGGCAGTATACGCAGGCCAGTGTTTTGTGTTTAGCCGTGCTGGCGGTCAGCAGGTCAACGGCTTTCTTGTGGCAGCCGCCGCATTCCTTGTTGGGAACTTCCTTGCCGTAAACAACGTTTTTCGGCTGGTGAGCCTTGTGGCACTTCTTGCAATCGCCGGCGGTTTGCTCGGCGTAGTGGGGCTTGTGGCACTGGGTACAAGCCGGGATCTTGCCGTGAACGTTGTGGCAGGTAGAGCAGTAGAGCTTGCTGTGCTTGCTCGGGAACTGCTTGAGCTGCTCAATCTGCGGAGAGTGGCAGGTCAGGCACGGATCGGTGATGTTGCCGGAAAGAATGATATTGAGCGGGGTGTGGGGGTTCTTGTGGCACCCGAGGCATCCCTTGAGCTCATAGTGCTTTTTGCCGGTGTGGCACTGGCTGCATTCGGGAATATTGTTCTTCGATGCGGGGCGGTGGCTGGCATGACAGTCGAAGCAGGTGATCTTCTTGTGTCCGGCACCGGCGCTGGCAACGTCTGCCGGCGGCTGGACGTGACATTTCACGCAGTCGTCCTGAAGCAGTTTCGGGGCGTTCGGGGCAGCTTTGGCCGGGCTTCCCGCACCCAGGCAGAGCGAAACTGCCAGGGTCAGGCCAGCGACGGCAAAGAGCCTGATGCGTTTTACAGCATTCATCGTTCCTCCTCTGTGCTATTCGCACATGACATGATGTAATTGCTCCGTTTCCCTGGGGAAAGGAGCGTGTCTCACATGGATTGCAAACAGGGGCTGCGCCCCGGCTAAAACGGGGGTGATTATGTCATTTTTAAGGTATACAGTCAATTAGAAAAAGGTAATAAGAGCACAAAAAAACAATAATGAAATCAGCTACAAAGCTGATCTTTGTGTGAAGTCTGCATTGAGGGAGACGATTCGCAATTCCGGGGTCATTGCTGTGATAGGGTAGGGAGCAAAAGTAACAGCGGCGCAATAAAATCACCGGCCAACTGGTGGAGCTGGCTCCGTAAACCGGGGGGGAGGGGGGCATGGATGACGATTTCCTCCCCTGTTTCCGGATGAACGAAGGATACCTGGAAAGCGTGCAGGCAGTGGCCGGGATACCCTGCGAGGGGAGTACCCCGATAACGGCGGTCACCCCTGACTGGATGGCCTGTGAGAGCCAGATGCTTGCGAATCTGGTGCATTCGTCCGGTGATGGGGGTAACGAGGACCAGCGCGGCGCCAGCGCCTTGGAACAGTGTCCGGAAATGAGTTTGGGATTCCTTGCCTTCCAGCGGTGCGTCGATTGTTCCTTCGGCCTGCAACTTGCCGTCTGCTATGGCCAAATAGAGCTTGCCCAGCCCGGTTTCCTTCACGAACCGGCCGAAGATGCCGGCGCTCGTGGCGCTCTTGGCGAATATCGTGGCGCCGGAGGTGCCACGGTCAAGGCGGTTGACGGGACGCAGTTTGACCGGCGTCCCACGCTGGGCCAGAAACCGTTCCGCCTCATCCACCAGCGTCAGTTCGTCCTCCGCAGTCCGGTGTACCGGTAAGCCGGGCGGCTTGTTGACAACAACAATCCGTTCGTCTTCAAAGAGTATGTCGAGGCTGGGCCGTGCTGTGGCCATAAGCTCCAGTGTCCGGGAGCTCTCCTTGAGGGTGACCGTATCACCTGAAACCAGGAGCGTGCCGGATAGGGGGCGCTTGCCGTTTACGGCCAGGTGCCCTCCCCGGATGAGTTTCCCTAGATAGGCGGAAGGAGCGGTGGGAAGGAGGTTGCGGAGAAAGCTTTCCACGCTGCGGCAATGGTCGGATTCGGTAATGGTAAAGTTGAGCATGCAGGGAGTATAGTCGGCAGCCTCGACGAACGCAAGTGGAGAGCGGCTACCGTCACCGCTCTCCACGGAATCGTCAACTTTCGATTCAAGCGCCCTTCTGGCACAGGTAACCGGCGATTGTCCGGGCTATGCAGGCAGCTGAGTTCTTGTCGTTGTTGAAGACCAGATGGTAGAGGCTCAGGTCGGCGATATCACGGTCAAGGAAATCGCGGATGAATTTGACGCGTTCCTTCTGCTTTTTTTCCACCAGGGTCTCAGCTTCCTGGAGCGAGATCTTTGCCCGGCGGGCAATGGAGCGGACCTTGAAATGGTTGGATGCATAGATGCGGAAATGGAGGCAGTTATTCATCTGCTGGGTGATTATGGAGCTTCCCCGCCCCATTATGATCACGTTGCCCGCCTCGGCCAGGGAGACGATCTGGCCGCAGAGAAGCTTGTAGTGTTCCCGTTCGCTCTTCCAGCGGGGGGTGAGCGTGGCGATCATGTCGTCGAGCAGCAGCGACCGGTGGCCGAGGGATTGGAAAACCGTCTCGGAAATGTCGTGGTGCTTGGCCGTTTCTTCGAGGAGCGCCTTGTCCATGATGACCCAGGGCTCCTTGGTGGATTGCTCAAGAAGTTCCTTGAGCTGCTCTGCCACTGGATACCCCTCGCAGCCGAACTCTCTCGAAAGAGTGATAGTCGGCTTGTGCCCGGTACGTTTCTCGGTTTCGGTCTTACACCTCATCCGGCGGGCAACTTCAACCATTGCTGCCAGCCTCTGTTCGATGGATGGCACGAGTACTTTTTCCGGCATGGCATCCTCCTTGTGCCCGCGTTTCTGTTTTTGCTGTTGCGGACACCATGTGTTAATTGTGCCCTGAGTCGTGCGGTAGTCAAGGGGGTTGAGTTCTTGCCGCCCTGTGGAATACTTTTCGGACGATGCCTGGAATCAAGGGCGCGGCGGAGGCGGATATCACCATGGTTTTAAAGTATGGAGTACTAATTGTAATTGCGCTGGCCGCCTTTGCCGCACAGGCGGTTGCGGCACCGAAAATCCCGGAGAAACTTGTTTATGAACTTTCATGGACCGGTATTCCCGTCGGCACTGCAAGCCAGGAGATTACGGAGAGCGGGAACATGAGAAGAATAGTTTCCCTTGCCCGTTCCAATGATTGGCTGTCTACGTTTTTCCCGGTTGAAGACCGGATAGAAAGCTCCTATGATCGCACCCTCGCCCCATTTCCGGGACTCGCTCGCCACTACCGGTTAAGAACACGGGAGGGAAGCCGCCTGCGGGATCGGGAGATCTTGTTCGAGCAGGAACGGAAAATCGCCCATTACCGCGACAATATTAAAGGGAGGAAAGCGGATGTCCCCATCCCCGCCGATACCATTGACGTCTATGGAAGCTTCTACTACATCCGGTACCTGCCTCTGGAAGTCGGTAAATCATCCCGCATAAACATTCTCGACAGCAAGAAGCAGCGGCGGGTCGAGGTGCGGGTCCTGCGGAAAGAGCGCATAAAAACGGTGCTCGGTGAGGTAGATACAATAGTTATCCAGCCGATGGTTGCCTCTGAAGGGGTTTTTGAAGGGAAGGGGACGGTTCATATCTGGCTCACTGACGATGATCGGCGCATTCCGGTCAGGGCCCGGACCAGGGTGGCGGTGGGAAGCGTGACTGCGAACCTTGTGGAGATAGTTCCCTGAGAGTGACGGGACATTGGGAGGTGAAACGCTGCGAATACGACAGAGAAAGATTATTTGGCCCGGAGTTGTGTTGATGTTGCTCGCGGGGATGCTCTCCGCTTGCAGCACCTACAGCACGCGGGTCATAGACTCTCCCGAAACCCGTGGCCGCAAGGGATGGGAGAAACCGTACATCGTTAACGGCAAGCGTTACGATCCCCTTTTGAGCCATGAGGGATTCGCCCAGGAGGGGATGGCCAGCTGGTACGGGGAGGATTTCCACGGCAAGCCCACCAGCAACGGCGAGACCTACGACATGTACGCCATGACCGCCGCCCACAAGACCCTGCCGCTGGGGGTATTCGTGAGGGCGCGCAACAGGAGCAACGGCAGGGAAGTGGTGGTCCGGATCAACGACCGGGGACCCTTCGTCAAGGAGCGGATTATCGATTTTTCCTATGCCGCGGCCCGGCAGTTGGGGATGACCGGCGAAGGTACCGCTCCGGTGAGGATTGAGGCCCTGGGGTACCGCAGCGACTCGGCGGCCGGAACGGTCTCCTACCGTCCGCCGGCAAACTACGATGCCGGTTCTTACGCCGTTCAGGTTGCGGCTTTCACTGTGCCGGACAATGCCCGCAGGCTGGCGGCACAGTTGGGAACGCGCTATGGAGCTTCCTCCATCCAGGAGGCATTGGTGAGGGGAAACCGCTTTTACCGGGTGCGGGTCGGCAGGTACGCCTCCCTGGAGATGGCCGAGAATGCCCGTCGTGACTTTGAGCGTGCAAGCTATCCGGGCAGCTTCGTGGTGGCGACGGATTGATGGGAAATTTACAGAGAGAGAAGAATGCAGTTTACTGCAATCCATTAACGGAGAAAGGAAACCGAGGCATGGAAACATTGGAGGCAATCAGAACGAGGAGAAGCGTCCGCAAGTTTTCCGACCGGCCGGTGGAGCCGGAGAAGCTCCAGGCCGTACTGGAGGCGGCGCGCCAGGCCCCGTCGTGGGCAAACATGCAGTGCTGGCGGTTCGTGGTGGTGGACGATGCGGCAACGAAGGCGCGCATCAGCGAGCTGTCTTACGTGGAGGCGTTTTTCGGCCCCAAGGGGTACAAATCGAACCCGGCCCAGAAGGCCCTGGCCGAGGCGCCGGTGGTGATAGTGGCCTGCGGGGAGCCGCCCCAGTCCGGGGAGCTGCGGGGACAGCAGTATTACCTGACCGATGTTGGGATTGCCACCCAGAACTTGATGCTTGCCGCCCATGATCTGGGGCTGGGGAGTGTCTTTGTGGGGGTATTCGACGAAGAACAGATGGGGGAGCTGCTCGGCATTCCGCCGGAACTGCGGATCGTGGGGCTCTTTCCGCTGGGGTATCCCCAGGAGGAGGCAAAAGGGGGGGCGCCCCGCAAGCCTTTGGATGAGATCGTCCACTATGGGAAGTACCAGGCATAGCCGGTTTGGCGGCAGCGGTTAAATGAAAAAGGCGCGGAGAGTGAACTCTCCGCGCCTTTTGTCGTGTTGCGGTTAGGGGGTTGGATTACTGCCCCAGGGCCGCCTTGAGGTCGGCTTCCGGGGTGCTGATGGGACCCAGGTTGAAGTTCTCGACCAGGAAGTTGAGAACGTTCGGGGTGACAAAAGCCGGGAGGCTCGGACCGATCTTGATGTTCTTGATTCCCAGGTGCAGCAGCGACAGGAGGATGACCACCGCCTTCTGCTCGTACCAGGAGAGGATCATGGAGAGGGGCAGATCGTTCACGCCGCATTTGAAGGCGTCGGCCAGGGCCAGGGCGATCTGGAGGGCCGAGTAGGCGTCGTTGCACTGGCCGATGTCCAGAAGCCGCGGGATGCCGCCGATATCGCCGAACTCCAGCTTGTTGAAACGGTACTTGCCGCAGGCCAGGGTGAGGATCACGCAGTCCTGGGGCACCTGCTCGGCCAGTTCGGTGTAGTAGTTGCGGCCCGGCTTGGCGCCGTCGCAGCCGCCGATGAGGAAGAAGTGCTTGATGGCGCCGGCCTTCACCCCTTCGATTACTTTGTCGGCCACGGAGAGGACGGCGTTGTGGCCGAATCCTGTGAGAATCTCCTTCTCCGGCGCGTCGGCCAGCTCGGGGCACTCAAGGGCCTTGTTGATGACTTCGCTGAAGTCCCAGCCGGCGATGTGCTTAATGCCGGGCCACCCCACCTGGCCCCAGGAGAAGAGGCGGTCCTTGTAGGATTCGGCCGGGCGCTGGATGCAGTTGGTGTTGAAGATGATGGCGCCGGGGAAGAGGGGGAACTCCTTCGCCTGGTCCTGCCATGCGCCGCCGAAGTTGCCGTAGAGGTGCGGATACTTCTGCTTGAGGCCGGGATAGCCGTGGGCCGGGAGCATCTCGCCGTGGGTGTAGATGTTGATACCCTTGCCGGCGGTCTGCTTCAGGAGCTCCTCCAGCATCCGGAGATCGTGGCCCGAGACGAGGATACCCTTCCCTTTGCGGGTGCCGGTGGGAACCTTGGTGGGGACCGGGTGGCCATAGTGGTCAACGTGACCTTCGTTCAGCATCCCCATGACCTTGATGTTGAGCTTGCCGCACTCCATGGAGAGCCCCACGAAGTCCATGAGCCCCTTGGCCGGGTCGGCGGTGGCGGCCATGGCCTTGTGGAAGAAGGCGAACACCTCTTCGTCTTTCTTGCCGAGGATGTAGGCGTGGTCGGCGTAGGCGGCCATCCCCTTGAGGCCATAAATGAGGATTTCGATGGCGGAGCGGACGTCGGCGTCGGCGTGATGGGTGTTGATGCCGTGCTCCTCGCCCTGCTTAACGAGCCCGGCCAGGTCGCCGGCGATGACCCAGGCGGCGGGACCCGAGGTGATTGCCGGGGCGCTGGCGCCGTTCTTCTCGCGGTAGGCGGTCTCGTAGACGGACTTGATTTTTTCCTTGCTGTCGTAGCAGGTGCGGAGCTTGCCGGCAAGTTGGACCGGATCGAAGTCCACGTTGGTGACGGTGGTGAAGAGCCCCTCGATCATGAAGAGGTCGATGGCCTCGTCCTTCTTGCCCAGTTCCCGGGCCTTTTCTGCATAGATGCCGAGTCCCTTGAGGCCGTAGAGCATGAGATCCTGGAGTGCCGCCACCTCGGGATTTTTGCCGCATACCCCGATGATATCGCAGCCGACGCCTTTGGCGGCCTGTTCGCACTGGTTACAGAACATTCCCATTTTTGTTTCCTCCTTTGAGTGGTTGTGACGGATGGTGTGTCGAGAAGGTATCCTTGAGTATACCTGCCCGAAACCCGTTTGCAATCGTTTGTGTGAGACAGTGATACCGCACCCGGCATCCATTATCTTTGACCTTGGTCAAGATTTCTTAGATTGGCTCCGGTGTGGTTTTGCCATTCCGCTGTTGACTTTTTCCTGACCAAACCACTAAAGTTGATGTCATGAGGTCATCATTAATCCGGATAGTCTCCCTGGCGATGCTGGTCATTGCCCTCGGCATATTCAGCGGCGGGGTTGTGCTCGCGTCTGCGACGGGAGAGTCTGTGACCGCGGATTCCTGCTGCGGCGGAGCGGGTTGCTGCCTGATTTCCCGCGAAAATAAACGCCCTGTCAAAAAAATCTTGACGGGGCGTTCTGTTGTCTGTTAAATGAAATGGAATTTCAAAATCGTTATCACGGAGATATTATGAAAAAAATTGCACTGGCAGCTTTTATCACCCTGGGGATGGCATCGGTTTCCTTTGCCGAGGATGTAACCTATACCAAACAGATCAAGCCGCTGTTCGATAAACACTGTGCCGGGTGCCATGGCAAGGACGCCGCCCCCGAGTACCATGCCTTCAAGGCAGAGAAGGAGAAGTGGCTCGCCAAGGGGCAGGGGATGCGGATGGACACCTACAGCCACCTGGTCTTCTACACTGCCTGGCCTGACACCGGCGCCCTCATGCGCCGCCTCGACGACGGGAAGAATGCCAAGGACGGGAAGCCCGGCAATATGTACAAACACCTGGGGGGCACCGAGGAGGAGCGGCAGAAGAACCTTGCCCTCTTCAAGGCGTGGGTCGGCAGCTGGAACCTCAAGAAGTGGGCCGAGGCGACCAAGGAAGAGCTCGACGGCGTGAAGGTCAAGTACTGAACAGGGGAGCGGGGAGGGCGCGGCTGATGGGACAGGCATATCCGGTTTGGCAGCAGGGGGGCGGACGCTTGGCGTGGCAGGATGTGGCGGGGCGTTTCGACGACCCCCGGGAGTGCTTGGCGTCGTTCCTGGCTCTGGAGACGGCTGAGGTCATCGCCGGCGAAAAGCCGGCGAACCTACTCGGCATCGCCAACCGGCGCCGTCCCTGTGGCCGCAATCTTTATGCTCTCTGGAAAGAGTGGGGCGAGGAGGTCCTGGCGGAGAGCGGCCTTGCCGTGCGGGAACTGGCCGACCGGGGGGATTCGGTCCTCCTCCTTATCTACCGCCCCGAGGCCCTTGGGGAACTCGTGCTGCGGCCAAGTGCCACGGCGGTTCTGGCGCGGGCCGGGTATGGCGACGTGTCGAACTTGGACAGCGTGCTCGGCGAACTGGCCTCGCGCATGGAGGGGGAATCGTTTCCCCACGAGATCGGAGTCTTTCTCGGCTATCCCCTCAAGGACGTGGCGGCCTTCATGGGGCTGGTACGGATTCCTTTTGCCTGCCAGGGGCCGTGGAAGATCTTCGGCGATCCCCGGGAGAGCCTCCGCCTTGCGGAGGTGTTCCGCTGCTGCCGGGCCCGTATGGCAGCGCACCTGGTGGGGTGTGCGTCGGCCCAGGAGTGCCTGTTGGCAGGGAAAAAACTTTTTTGTCTCCAATAAGTGAAAATGAATATCAATATTAGGAAGGCTGTGACATGAGCATTGCGCTGATCGGCGGCATGGACCGCCTCGAACGACACTACCGCCAGGAGGCTGCCCGCTCCGGAGTTGAGCTGCGGGTATTCTCCCAGTCGGAAAACAACATCGCCGCCAAACTGAAGCGCTTCGACGCCCTGGTCATCTTCACCAACAAAGTGTCCCACCGGGTGCGCAACGAGGCCATGGCTGCCGCCAGGCTGAACGACATTCCGGTGTTTCAGTTTCATTCCTGCGGCGTCTGCACCCTCCGCGACTGTCTGAACTGTCTCGCGTGTCCGGAAGAAGCGGCGAGGCAGTAATCACATGAACGCAGGGAGGGCAGGGATGGTAAGGAAAACAACAGGAGCGGCGCTAATGGTGCTGGCGGTGGCAGGGACGGCAATGGCCGCTCCGGATGGAGAGGCGGAGGGTGCGCCGGTGGTTGTGGAGCAGGGGGCGGCAGGAAGCGAGGAGAAGGAACCCCTCCGGTTCGGCCCCCTGAAGGCGGGTCTCGACGTCATGATAAGAGGGGAGTCCACCCGGAATTTCAACTTCAGCGACTATACCTTCACGCCGGGAAGCGGGGACGACCAGCTCCTGGTCCGGGTGCGTCCCTCGCTGACCTATAACCCCGCCGACTACTTCACGGCCCGGGTCGAGGGGCAGTGGTATGCCACCTACAATGATGAGGACTTCGACAAGATTCGTCTCTACCAGGGCTATATGGAGGGGAGCCTCCCCTCGAAGAAGGCGACCCTCAGGGCCGGCCGCCAGGAGTTGGTCTACGGTAGCACCTTCATGCTGGGGGGCGACAGTTTCTTCGACGGGCTGAGCTACGATGCGGTGAAGCTGGGGGTGAAGCCCGTGGAGCCCCTGACCGTGGATTTCTTCGCCGGCAAGTACACGAAGGACAACTCCGGCGGTATCATGGGCGAGCTCTACGGCGTCTACGGCACCTATGCCGCGGGCGACGACCTTGCCCTGGACCTCTACGGCCTCCTGGACACCGGCGGGGAGGGGCTCACCCACGACGGGAAGAATGAGCGGACGTACTCGGTGGGGGCGCGCCTGGCTGGGAAGGTGGGTAAGCTGGCGTCCTTCGAGGTGGAGCCGGTTTTCCAGTTCGGGCGGCATATCGAGGATTCGTCCCACCATCACATCCGCGCCTACGGGGGGCACGCGGATCTGACCATCGACCCGGCCATCGGCCGCTATTCGGGGGTCGGCTTCATCAGCTACGCCTTCGGCTCCGGCGACAGCGACGGTGCAAAAGGAACGTTCAGCGAGTTCCACAACCCCAACAACGACACCCCCCTCATCGGCGACATGAGCGTCATCGGCGACCTCTCCGGCGTCACCGCCGTGGATTCCGGCGGCAACGAGGTTCATGCCAGCGGTCTCCACGCCATCACCCTGGGGGGCGGGGTGGATCTCTCCGACAAGGTCAATATCTCCCTGGACGGCCACTATTTCCGGGCGGTCAAGACCCCGGCCGGCATCAGTAAGGACATCGGCTTCGAGACCAACCTCATCCTCACTTACAAAGTCACCGAGCAGGTGAGCCTTCTGGCCGGCGCTAACCGGTTCTTCACCGGCGGCTTCTTCAGGGACGCCACCGGGAGCGGCAAGGATATCAACTACGGCTACCTGCAGGTGCAAGCGACGTTCTAAAGTGATTGAAGGTAGGGGCAGAGCATGCGCTTCATCTGCTTCGCCCTCTGAGGTCAACGGGTTATCAGGGCGGGCGAAGCAAAGAAACTTGCTTCGCCCCTGCCATCGGCTGGCAGGACAATCCCTGAATTTACGATGAAAACGAAAGGAGTTCCCATGATACCCCTCGGACTGTTGAGCCCCGGTGAGATGGGAGAAATCGTTGAAGTGAGGTCCCGCCCGGGGGGCTGCTCCGGCCCGTGCCACGGCGGGCGGGGAAAGGGCGACGTGCGGGTGGAGGACATGGGGCTTCGCGTCGGCAACCGGGTGGAGATGCTGAACAACGGCGGCGGGCCGGTGCTGGTGAAGGTGGATGAGTCGCGGATCGCCGTGGACCGCGGCATGGCAATGAAAATAATGGTAAGGAGTCTCCAGTGATGAATCTGGCACAGCTTAAACCGGGCGAAAAGGGAACGATCACCGCCATCGGGGCCATCGGCCCCCTGAAGCGGCGGCTCATGGATATGGGGGTACTGGTGGGGGAAGAAGTGAAGGTGGTCAAAGTGGCCCCCCTGGGGGATCCCCTCGAAGTGTCGATAAAGAGCTACCACCTCTCGCTCCGCAAGAAGGAGGCGGAGGGGATTGCGGTGGAGGTGGCGCCATGAGCGTGCAGGCGAAAACCAGAAATGATGCGGATGCGTCGGTGGAGAGCGGGGAGGACCGTAAGTGCTCCCTTCGGCCGGTGGAAAAGCAGGTGGTTACGGTGGCCGTGGCCGGCAACCCCAACGCGGGGAAGTCGACCCTCATCAACGCCATTGCCGGCACCCGCCTCCAGGTGGGGAACTGGGCCGGGGTCACCGTGGAGAAGAAGGAGGCCTCCTTCGAGTTCCAGGGGCGGAAGATCCGGCTGGTGGACCTCCCCGGCACCTACTCCCTCTCCCCCTACACCCAGGAGGAGATCATCGCCCGGGACTATCTGGTCCACGAGCGCCCCGACCTGATCATCAACGTGGTGGACGCCACCAACCTGGAGCGGAACCTCTACCTGACCATCCAGCTCATGGAGCTGGGGATTCCGGTGGTGATGGCCCTCAACATCTACGACGAGGCCGAGGCCAAGGGATACCGGATCGATGTGAAGGGGATCGAGCAGATGCTCGGCGTCACCGTGGTTCCCACCTCGGCCACGAAAAAGAGCGGCCTGGACGAGCTCCTGACGAGCGTCCTCGCCACGGCGGACGAGCCCGCAGGCCACAGGCCGGGGCGGCTCAACTACGGGGAGGATATTGAGACTGCTGCCGAGTTCGTGGAGAATGCACTCGGAAAAAGGCATTCAGGTCTGTTGGAAAAGTACCCGTCGCGCTGGCTGGTGCTGAAGCTCATGGAGGGGGACGGCCAGGTGGCGAAGGAGGTGAACCTCGGCCCTGACGCCGTGTTCGACGAGGCGCTCCACCATTTGAAAAGAGCCCACGGCGAGGACATTGAGGCCCTCATGGCCGATGCCCGCTACGGTCTCGCCTCGGGCCTCACGCGCGAGGTGCTGAAAAAGCCCGAACTGCGCACGATGGAACTGACCGAGAAAATCGACCGTATCGTCCTGAACCGCTTCCTGGGAATTCCGATTTTTCTTGCCGCCATGTGGCTCGTGTTCAAGCTTACCTTCGACCTCTCCGCACCTTTTGCCGACTGGATCGACGGCATGGCCGGGGGCCCCTTCAAGCGGTGGGCCGAGGCGATCCTCGGGGGGATCGGCGCGCCGGCGTGGACCGTCTCCCTGGTGAACGACGGGATCATCGCCGGGGTCGGCTTCGTGCTGGTATTCGTGCCGGTCATCTTCGCCATGATGTTCTTCATTACCTTCCTGGAGGGGAGCGGCTACATGGCGCGGGCCGCCTTCGTCATGGACCGGGCCATGCACGCCATCGGCCTCCACGGCAAGTCGTTCATCCCGATGCTCCTGGGTTTCGGCTGCAACGTGCCGGGCATCTACGCCACCCGCACCCTGGAGAACCCCCGGGACAAGGCCCTGACGGCGCTGCTTCTGCCGCTCATGTCGTGCGGGGCGCGGCTCCCGGTCTACGTCCTCTTCGCCGGCACCTTCTTCGCCGCCAGTTCCGGCACGGTTATCTGGTCCCTCTACGTCATGGGGATCGTCCTGGCCATGGTCATGGGGCTCATCTTCAAGAAGACCCTCTTCCGGGGCGAGGCCCCCATGTTCATCATGGAGCTTCCCCCCTACCGGATGCCCTCCTTCAGGAGCCTCTGCCTCCACACCTGGGAGAAGGGGAAGCACTTCCTGATCAAGGCCGGCACCTACATCCTGGCGGTTTCCATCTTCGTCTGGTTCCTCCTGAACCTCCCCTGGGGAGTGGAGAGCAAGAAGGACTCCTACCTGGGGCAGGCGGGCCAGGTGATGGCGCCGGCCCTGGCGCCCCTGGGCTTCGGCACCTGGGAGGCGGCCTCGTCCCTCATCACCGGCGTCATTGCCAAGGAGATCGTCGTGGGGACCATGGGCGAGATCTACGCCCCCGGGAAGAAGGAAGAGGAGAAGGCCGAGTCGACCCCAACCCTGGGCGAGGACCTGAAGGAGATCGTCGTCTCCTTCGGCGCGGCGGCCAAGACCGCCGTCACCACCACCATCGGCATTGCAGGGGAGGCCGAGGAAGAGGAAGACCAGTCGTCCCTCAAGGCGGCGGTGGGCCAGGCCTTCACCCCGCTCACGGCCTACGCCTTCATGTGCTTTGTCCTCCTCTACATGCCGTGCGTGGTGGTGGCCATCGCCATGCGCCAGGAGTTCGGCTCCTGGAAGTGGTTCGGAGTCGCCTTCCTCTACCAGACGGGGCTGGCCTGGACCGTGGCGTTCATCGTCTACCAGGGGGGAAGACTCCTGGGGCTGGGAGGTTAAACCATGGGAACAGTTGACATGATTATCGCAGCCGCCATCCTGGGGGTGGCGGCCTGGCTCCTCTACCGCTCCGTCTGGAAGAAGAAGGGGCATTGCCACGGCTGCGAGGGGGGATGCTGCGACAAGAGGTAGGGAAACGCCGGCAGTTTGGCCGTGACGGGCCGGGATTCTCCTGTTACAGTTTACCTGTGGTGTGAGCATTTCGGAATGAATGGACGCGGGTGAATGCCATGAACGACGACAGCAGGCGGTGGGACGAACGGTACCAAAGCGAGGAATTTCTCCTGGGGGCGAACCCCTCGAAATTCCTGGCCGAGCGGATCGGGGAGGCGAAGCGTCTCTTCCCCGGCCGGAAGGCCCTGGACATCGCCTGCGGCGAGGGGCGGAACAGCATCTTCTTGGCGCGGCAGGGTTTCAGCGTCACCGGCCTCGACATTTCCCCCGTGGGACTCGCCAAGGCCCGCAGTTGGGCCGAACGGGAGGGGCTCGACTGCGACTTCCGCTTCGTGAACCTGGAAGAATATCGTATCGCCGAGACCTATGACCTCATCATCAACTTCAACTTCCTCCTCCGGGACCTGATCCCCCAGGAGGTGGCGGCCCTCACGCCGGGGGGCGTCATCCTCTTCGACACCATCCTCGAATCACCCACCGCGCCGGTTCCCCACCGGAAGGACTTTCTCCTGCAACCGGGGGAGCTGGCGCGGCTCTTCGCGCCGTACCCAGGCACCATTCTCTTCTGCGGGGAGTATCCCGACAGCGAGACCCCAACCGCAAAACTCTTCTATCTGCATCGTTGATAGAAACTCCGGAAATGAATGAAAACGGCCGCGTCAGCGGCCTTTTTCTTTGACACGGTACCGATTTCTGGCACATTAATAGGGTTGAAGCGTACAGAAAGGGGTGGAGGGAGAGCATGAAAGCCTGGCATAAAATTCTCGTCGGCTGCGGCATTTTTCTTGTGATACTGGCCGGTTTTACCGCGTTCGTTCTGCCGGGCATCGTGAGAAGCCGTGCAATACAGGCCGTGGAAGAGGCTACCGGGCGAAAGCTTGCCATCGGCGACGTGAACATAAATCCCGTCACCTGGACCGCCGAAGTGCGCGGTGTGCGCCTCACCGAGCGGGATGGGACCACCACCTTCGCCTCATTCTCCAGCGCGCGGGTTTCCGTGAGCCCCTCTTCCATTTTCCGGGGGGCCCCCATCGTCTCCGAGGCCCGGCTCCGCTCCCCCTACGTCCATCTGGTGCGGACCGGGGCCAACACCTACAATTTTTCCGATCTCCTGGAAAAGAAAGGACCGGAGAAGCCCGAGCCCTCCAAGGAGCGGGCCAGGTTCGCCGTCTCCAACATTGTCGTTGCCAACGGCGCCATCGACTTCATCGACCGTGGGCTTGCCGTCGAGAAGCTGCACCGGGTCAGCGGGCTGGAACTGGGCATTCCCTTTGTGAGCACCATTCCCCATTATGCCGACAGCTACATCGCCCCCCGGTTCCGGGCGGTGGTGAACGGCTCCCCCCTGGCCCTGGATGGCAAGCTCAAGCCCTTTGCCACTGCCGCCGAGTATTCCCTCGACATCAACCTGAAGGAGCTGGACATCCCCTACTATCTGGCCTATGTGCCGGCAAAGCTCCCGGTCCGGGTGGAGCGGGGGACTGCCGCCACGAAGCTGGCCCTGACCTACCGGACCGACGCCAGCAGGAACCCCGAACTCTTGCTGACTGGCGAGATTTCCCTGGCCGGCCTGAAGGCAGCAGGTGCGGACGGGGCGCCCCTGGCGGCTTTTGACCGGCTGGGGGTGGTGGTCGGCAGGAGCGAGCTCCTCACTCCCGCCATCTCCCTCACCTCCGTTACCCTGGATGCCCCTGTGTTCAACCTGTCGCGGGACGGGAAAGGGGTGTGGAACGTGGCCCGTCTCTCCTCGGGAGAGACGCCGGAGCGTCCGTCGCCAAAGCCCCCGGCGAAACCCAAGGATAAACCGGCAGGCAAAACGATCATCGACGTGGGGGAGGTGACGCTGCGCAACGGCACCGTGACGGTCGCCGATGCCATGCCGCCGGGGGGCTTCAGGACCGAGGCCCGTGAGATCGCCTGCACCGTCCGCGGCTTCTCCACCCGACCGGGCAAGAAAGCCGATTACACGCTTTCCTTTGCCACGGGCCGGAATGAAACCGTGCGCATCACGGGGGGCTTCTCCCCGGACCCAATGGCTGTCACTGCCATGGCCGACCTGAAGGGGATCGTGCTTGAATCCTTTTATCCCTACCTGGCCGGCGTGCTCAACGGTCCGATCAAGGGGCGGGTCGACGTGGGCGGCGAGGTCGCCTATGGCGACAGGACCGTCAGCGCCGACAAGGTGGCGATCCGCTTTACGGGCCTTGCCGCCGATTTCGGCCCCAAGGAAGGGGTGCTGTTCCGGCGCGCCGCCATGGAGGGAGGACATTACAGCCAGAAGGAGAACCTCCTCGAATTCGAAACGATAGCCGTCTCCGGGGCAAATATCCGCCTTTCCCGGCGGGAGGATGGATCGTTCTCGCCGCTGGCGCTGCTGAAGACGGAGCAGCCAGCCCGGAAGGAGCCCCCCCGGCCCAAGGGGGCATCGGGACCTCCTTTCCGGTACCGAACCAAGAAGTTCGTCGTGAACGGCCTTGACGCCACCTTCACCGACCGGAAGACCGTCGGTAATCCCGTCTTCGAACTGACGCGGGGGGACCTCACCGTCCAGAACTTCGCCTGGCCCGAGCGCGAGGCTATGCCCTACCGCATCAGCGCCCGGTACGGACGGGGCGGGGCTATCGCCTCGTCGGGGACCCTCCGGCCGGCTCCCTTTTCCCTCAAGGGGGAGACGACCCTGCGGCGGATTCCCCTCACCGACTTCGACGCCTACCTTCCAGAGGGGCTGAACATCATCCTGGCGGAGGGCTCCCTCGACACCCGCCTCACCTACGCCCTGGCAACGCGGGGGAAGGGGCTCGGCGGCACCTTCGGCGGCTCCCTCGGGGTCCGCTCCTTCCACTGCCTTGATTCCGACGCCGACGATCTCCTCACCTGGGAAAGCCTCCAGATCGACAAGGTGTCGGGGAGCCTGGAACCCTTCTCCCTCAAGATCGGCGAGGTATCCGTCGCCAAGCTCTTCTCGAAGATCGTCATCGACCGGGACGGGCGCCTCAATCTGCAGAAACTCTACACCCCGGAGGCGGGAGACGCGAAAGCCGAGAGCCCGGATGTGGGGGGGCAGTCCCCGGCGATCAAGCCGGCTCAAGCGGTACAGCCGCCGGCCCCGCAAGCGACTCCGCCGGCTAAGCCCCAGCGCCAGGTCACCATCGACGCCGTGACCATCCAGGAGGGGACCCTCGCCTTCTCCGATCATCACATGAGTCGGGAGTACGACACCACCTTCTACAACCTCGGCGGGAGGATCAGCGGCCTTTCATCCGAAGAGAGCCGGTTCGCCGACGTGGACCTGCGGGGCAACCTGGAGAACCTCTCACCCCTTCAAATCACCGGCAAGCTGAATCCACTGCGGGACGACCTCTATGCCGACATCACGGTCCGCTTCGCCGACATCGACCTGACGCCGCTTACCCCCTATTCGGGCACCTATGTGGGGTATGGTATAGACCGGGGAAAAGTATCCTTCGATCTGAAATACCTCATAGAAAACAAGCAGCTCAATTCCGAGAACAAGGTGTTCATCGACCAGCTCACCTTCGGCGACAAGATCGAGAGCGACAAGGCCACCACCCTGCCGGTGAGGCTGGCGGTGGCGCTCCTCAAGGACCGCAAGGGCGAGATCCATCTGGACATACCGGTCACCGGCCGCACCGACGACCCCCAATTCAAGGTCTGGCGGGTGGTCTGGCAGATCATCAAGAACCTCCTCGTCAAGGCGGCAACATCTCCCTTCTCCCTGCTCCAGTCGGCATTCGGCGGCAAGGAGGACTTCAGCGTGGTTCCCTTCGCCGCCGGGTCGGCCCATCTGGCCGAGGCCGAGCAGGCGAAACTGGCTAAAATAGCCCAGGCATTGAACGACCGGCCATCCCTCAAGGTGGATATCAAGGGGTACGTGGACAAGGAACTGGATCCCGAGGGATACCGGCTGGAACTCCTGACCCGTAAGATGAAAACGGAAAAATTCCTGGAGATGGTGAAGGAAAAACGAATCCAGCCGGGGGATTCGGCGGATACGATAGTCATATCGCCCGACGAGGTCTCCCGTTATCTCAAGGCTGTCTACAAGAAGGAGAAGTTCCCCAAGCCACGCAATGTTCTCGGTTTGGAGAAAGGGCTCCCCGAAGCGGAGATGCGCAAGCTGATCCTTGCCAACACGAAGGTTGGAGACGCAGAGCTCAAGGCCCTGGCCGCAGAGCGCGTCGGGGTGGTGAAGGCTCTCCTGGCGGGTCCGGGCAAAGTGGACCCGGCACGCCTGTTCCTCAGGGCGGACGATATCTACAAGGCGCCGGAGGACAAAAGGGGGGCTGCACGGGTGGAGTTTGGCGCGGCGGTGCAGTGAGATTGCGTTAATGTATTGATTTTATTAAAAAAATATCTAATAGAGTCTCAAGTTCTTAGCGATTTCGCCGAAACTTAAATATAGAACTCATGCGCGTGGTCAGATGGCGGGGCGCGGTTCTAGTTTATTTTCAGTGAAGGAGAAATCTCTATGCCGTTCAGATTCACAATCAAGGCCCGTATCGTTTTCATCGTCACTTTTTTCTCGATAATGCTCATTGCTTTCGGCATTCTCGGCCTTTCAGGGATGAAGGATGCCAATTCCACCACCCGGCAACTCTATGAAGAAAACATGGAGAGCGTCCGGATTCTCAGCAAGATTACAGGAATTATGCGAGACAACCGGGTTCAGCTCCTCCTCGCCATACAGCATGATCCGGGAAACGTGAACAGCTCGCTCCATGACCATCCCCTTTCCATTCATATTGAAGCCGTAGCCAAGAATATTAATGAGATCGACGCTCTCTGGAAGCAGTATGAAAAGCTGCCCAAGAGTGACGAGGTGCGCAAGCTTACCGCTGAGTTCAATGCCGCGCGAGCGGCTTTTGAGCAGGAAGGTCTGCTCCCTGTACGTGATGCGATAAGTGCCGGCAAGTACGATGACGGCACCCGCCTTACTCTCCAGAAAATCAACCCTCTCTTCAAGTCTGCCGATGTTGGCATCGCAACATTGATCGACCGGGAATTCTCCGCGGCCAGAAGTGCCCATGACCTGGATGAGAAAAACTATGCATTCAACAGGATTGTCCTGATCGTCGGACTTGCGTTTTCCGTGGCGCTTGGGGGGGGATTAAGCCTGTTCATCCTTAAGTCGCTGCGCCGCAGCTCCGAAGAGCTGGCATCTGTTGCTGCCGCCGTTTCCGCCGGCGATCTGACCCGCCGCGCTGCCGGACTTTCCAATGACGAGCTGGGAGACATCGGGGGGTCTTTCAATGAGACTGCCGATTCCTTTGCGCGAGTTATTGCCGGAATCCGCGTGAATTCGGAGCAGGTGGCCACGGCCGCCAACCAGGTTCAAAGCACCTCCGAACATATGGCCACCGGCGTGGAGGAGGTGGCTGCCCAGACCGGGACTGTTGCCACCGCCGGCGAAGAGATGGCTGCCACGGCCTTCGAGATTGCCCAGAACTGCCAGGTGGCGGCCGAGGCGGCCCATCGTGCAACGGAATCGGCCAACGGCGGAGCCGTGGTGGTCCAGAGGACCGTGGACGGCATGGCACGGATCGCTGAACGGGTCCGCAGTTCCGCCAGAACCGTCGAAAGCCTCGGTTCCCGATCCGAGCAAATCGGCGAGATTGTCGGCACGATCCAGGACATTGCCGACCAGACGAACCTGCTTGCCCTGAACGCAGCCATCGAGGCTGCCCGTGCCGGCGAGCAGGGCCGCGGCTTTGCGGTTGTTGCCGACGAGGTGCGGGCGCTTGCTGAGCGCACCACAAAGGCCACCAGGGAAATCGGCGAGATGATCAAGGCGATACAGCAGGAGACCCGGGGAGCCGTTGCCGCCATGGAGGAAGGGGTTCAGGAAGTGGCGTCCGGGACTGCCGATGCCCAGCAGTCCGGTGCCGCACTTCAGGACATATTGAGCCAAATCAACGAGCTGGCCATGCAGGTGAGCCAGATTGCCACCGCCGCAGAGCAGCAGACCGCAACCACCGGCGAGATCAGCGGCAACGTCCAGCAAGTCTCCGAAGTGGTCCAGCAGACTGCCAAGGGGGTCCAGGAGTCGGCCCAGGCGGCATCGCGGGTTGCCGAGCTGGCCGGCGACCTCAATAACCTCGTGGGGCGGTTCAAGGTGTCGTAGTCCGGTTGGCCGGATAGTGAAGCAAAAAAGAAAGAGGGGCGACCGCCGGCATGGTCGCCCCTCTCTTTTATTATCTCAAATTACCGCCGGTTTCATGTTACGACATGTTCCAGACGAACAACGCAAGATGTGATTATATTGCGTTAAATCAATATGTTGCAAGTGATTGGTTTTTTATAGGTAGGCCATAGGTAGGAATAGGCTGCATTTCAAGTCCTTCTGATAAGCAACTTGATTCCCCCTCCTCCCGTTGACGTTCTCCCCCAGATTGCCCCCTTGCTCCGCCCTGTTTTTTTCTTACGCCCCCCCGGCCTGATCCTCTCACTACCTCCAGGCAAAGGGGGAGGGGGGGTGGGGTGGGGGGTACCCCTGCCTATGATACGCGGGGGGGGTGGCATGAGACGCCATGCCGCAGACGCCCCTCCATCCCTTTTCAGCCCACCTGAGATAAAAAGCCCCCGGACTTCTCCAGGGGCCTCAGTTGCTTCGGGGATTACATTACGCCGCCAGTCGAGCCGCCGCCGTCGCCACCGCTGCCGCCCTTGAAGCCGAAATTCCAGCCGCTTCCGCTGCTCTTGGTGTACTGCCCCTTGGTCCCGTTCCAAAGGTCAGCAAGATATTGGTACGGTTGCCACTGCGCCGCCAGGTTGGTTTGTGCCTGATTCGTGTTGAACGTGTTGGCCTGCCCGGCAGATTGCAGGTTATAGGCGTTACGCGCTGCAAGGTCATTCTGCTCAAGGTTAAGCCCTGCCTGCTGCCCTTCCGCCACGGCCTGCATGATGGCCGGTTGCACGTTGTCACGGTAAAGGTCGATTTCCTTCTGTGCGCCGATACCGCTTGTGTATAGCCCTCGGTCGCTCATTTCCTGGTTGATGTCGTTCTTGGTCCGGTCCCAGGCGCTGTTGATCGCGGCAAGCCGTGCGTCGGTCAGGTTCTGCGTCAGCCCTTCATAGTCGCCACTGTTCAGCCCGGTATACTCGCCGGGGTTCTGGTAGGTGGGCGTTTCGTATTCGGGCATCTGAAAGCTGTTACCGCTCAAGGTGCCCCACATATTTGACAGGGCCTTGTCATAGTATTTTGTACGTTCTTCGGGTGTCAGTTCCCGCGTGGTGGATTTCTGCTTTTGTTTGCCGCCGCTGATATTCAGGCTCATTGCTTGGCCCTCCGTAATGGTAAAATCTCAAATCCTTTCCGGGACCGGTAGCATATTGTTTGCGCTAACGGTTCCATTTCCAGAATTAGGGAAAAATCCTCTTCCACTTCCGGCGCGGTGGGTGATCGTGCATATTCCGCGACAATCAGTATAGGCCCCCGGGTGAACGTGTCGGGGATCTCCCCGCTCTGTATTTCCGCGAACCCCTCAATGTTAGTCAGGAAGTAGCCGCCAAAGGTGCAGACATTGCCCCCGTCCCGGCGGAGCAAGTATTGATTTGCCCCAAGGGACAGCATGACAGCTTGACGCGACAATACAGTGAGGGGGCCATTGTGAATGCCCTCCAGGAAGAAAATCACTTCGTCGTAAAGCTGATTCGCCTGCTTAAAGCCCTGCATGGTCCCTCCATTATTTCGGCGAGGCTTGCTCATCTTCCTCGGGGGGTAAGTCCGGGGCTTCCGCAACGATGCGGAAAAATATGCTCTGGTTGCTGGTGGACTCGCCACGGAGTAGCCGCATTTTGTCTGTGGCGATACCGCTTGCTACGGTTCGCTGGTAGGCGTTGATTTTCAAAATGTCGGCATCCGTGATACTCGCCAGCATCCGGCGCGCCGTAGATTCATAGACGTCTGCCAATTTCCCCCTGGCCTCTTCAACCAAAACCATTACTTCCGGTTCCTTCAGTGCCTTTGAGATGGTTTTCTCGTCTCGGCCCAGGTCTTTACTCATGGCGTGGGGTGTAATGCCTTGTGCGGCCAATATGGCGATTTGCTGCCTTTCGAGATTGTTCAACCGTTTGTTTGCCATTGAAGGCCCTCCCGCTGTTATGGTCTGCCCCCGGTTTGTTCCGGGCGATAAAAAGGAACGATCTTCCCGCCCGGTTCACTCTCGGCTACCAGCTCCGCCGCATCGAGCAACAGCCGTTGCAGTTGTTCGGATCCGGTGCCCGGGTGTGCATAGACCTCCAGGACTGCCGCGCCGTTGACGGTGATTGCGATTCGTGGCTGCATGGTGTCCTCTTTACCGCGTCACCCATTCAGGGACGGGTGGGGCGGGTGCAACTCGATACCCCTCGCGGCTGACATGCTCAATGATGACGCTTCGGATGTAGGGTTCAATCGGGACGCCTAATTGGTCCGCAAGCTTCCTGAGCGTGTCCAGGGTGCTGGGGGAAACTTTTACTGTGGTTGTTTCAGAAGCTATTCTTATCAGAGCCATAATTTTTCTCCTTCATTTTGCCATCACGGCAATGTTACGGGACAGGTGGTCCCGGTGGTGTATGCCCCCCCCATTACTAGGGGCATATACCTACCCTTTAGGGTAGTAATGCTAGTAATGCTAGTAATGCCCTATAAAATCAGCTAGTTATCCATTACTGGCCCTGCCTTAGTAACGTTAGCAATGGATGCTGTAAGTTGTTGTATTTATTTGGCTTTACCGTTACTACCCCCATACCATTACTAGCAGTAATCAGTAATGTTAGTAATGGTACCCCTCATTTCCGCCCCCCTGAACCTGCTTCAAAGGAACCGCGACCCTCCGCAAATGGTCCACCTGGAACGTCCAACCATTTGACGGTGGTTCCATTCGCAAGACAGGTAACAACCTTGTTGGAGTCGAGAAGCGTCTGTGCCATGGATTCCAACCGCTCACGACCGAAGCATTGAAGCGCCTCCGGTAACTCATGGCGGCGTTGACCTACTCCGTTCACCCCTGTTCTGGTGAAGGGACGGCCGGTCGCTGCTGCCGTGGTGATGGCCGCGACGAGGATCTCGTCGGCTTCGTCACGCCGTGTCCCACGCGACTTGATTTCAAAGGTACGGTCAACCAGGAGACCAAAGTCATTACGAACATACGTTGTTACGGTCCTGTCAGCGGGGCCGTTTGACTTCACGATTCCGCCATTGACCACACGGTTTGCCATGTAATCAACCTTTAGGGCTTTACAGGTGGCGCGGCCGTCCTTTTCTGATACCGGCCACAAGGCGTAAGCAAACCGGCAACCATCCACCAAAGCACTAGCGCCCCGGATTGCCTCCCGTGCTTCGGCGAGGCTGTTAATCTCGCCCGTTTTCTTCATGTGATGCGCCCCGATCGTGGCGGCCCCCGTACGTGACGCAAGTCGACTCAACAAGGTGGCGGCAAATTGCCCGTTCTCGTTTTTGTTTAGGTCGACGGGGAAAAGGGGTTGCATGGGGTCAAAACAAATCAAGGCGGGTTTCAGCTTTTCCAGGTCATCGGCCATGCGGTGAAAGGTGTCTGTCTCTTGCAGACTGCCATATTTGTTGGCGTCCAGAAAACGAGGCACACCCCCGGCTGTGGGAAGAGGAACAATAATCAAGCGGCCGGGATACTTGAACCGCCTCCCCGTGGGGTCAAGTGAATTAATCCTTGAGTGGATTGTGGGCGCGTCATCTTCGGCGGCAATAATTACGACCGGCCCCTCCGCTTCCACCAACCCGCCGAAAGCTTCATGTTTCAGCACGTCACAACCAAAAGCGACCTTGACGCCAAGATCAAGGAAGAGAAACCCCTTCCCCGTATCTCCCATGGCAGCAACAAGCCCAGGTTTACCCAAGGGGAAACGCCCCGACACAAGCATCTTTTGTGGTTCTGGATCACCCTGCGTGTAATTCTCAACAGCCCAGGAACTAAGCGACAATTGAGAAGTGTTTGAAATAGTCTCAGTGGGTTTAGGTTCTGGCGTGGTTGCGGCTGAAATGGAAGCCATGACGGCTTCCAGCCCTGCAAGGCGCGCAAGGTCATTAAAATCGGTATCCTTCGCCCCACGACCTTCTGGAAAGCATGGCACTGCTAGAAATCCGCCAACGGCTTGTGCCGCTTCGGTGGCCTTCGTCAACCCGGGGTTTCCTCCCGTGGCGTGGTCATCATCGGCGCAGACAATCAACGCGGCATCGGGGTACTGTGCCCGGAATGCTTCTGAAACCGGCTTTAGGTTCCCGGCATTGAAGGCGACGGCGACGGGATAGCCGGTAACTTCGTGGAGCGTCGCCCCTGTAGCGTAGCCCTCCGCAATCAGGAACGCCCCGCCTGTAAAATCACCAATCGGGGAAAAATGCCCCGAAATGGCAGTTCCGGCCTTGAAGTTCTTGGAGCCGTCCGGCCCGATAAATTGCAAGCCCTGGAGGGTTCCGCCCATGTCCATGACAGGGGCAACGAGACTGTCTTTCCATTCTTTCAGACCGTGGCCCTTGACGTTCTTCCTTACAAGGTATGGGTGGTCCTCGCGAGCGGGCGGCGCGTTGTTCCAAATGAAGAGGGATTTTCCCCGGCACTCGGTGTGCCTTCGTTGTTCTTCCTCCTTTTGGAGTCGTTTTGATTCAGCGATCCGCTGCCGGTACGCTTCGCGCTCTGCCGCCGTAAACTCAACCTCCTTCTTGGCGGTCCACTTGTGCCAGTTCCCGGGACCGTGATCTTTCCATGATCCGAAAATAATGGTCGGGTTCTCGTCGGCCCACGCCTGATAGTAGCCGTTTTCCGTTTTCCATTTATCATCGGGGAGATGGAAGCGGTGCCGCTTGCCGTCTGCTATGATCTCCCCAGGCGGGGCAATCCCCACTTCCTGCATTGCTCTCCTGAATAACTCTTCTGTCGGTTCGACAAGTCGTAGGGTGGTGTTGAAGTCAATCACAGCGACCTCCCTGCCGAATGCGTCTGAAGAGGTTCAGCCGATTGGAGAGGAGACGCCGCGCGTTCAGCGTGAGACCGGATTCTGTAATCTTGCATCTGAAGTCTCCCGGTTGTCTGCCTCGCGGCAGTCGGTTGGATTATCCTCATCGTGGCCCGAACAAGCCGGGCACGGCGCTTCACACTTACAAGCATGAGGATCGTGGAGAGCGTTACGCTTACATGGCGGTGTCATGTTAGCCGCCTTGGGATACCGTCGCATGGGAAGTGTTGGTGCAGCACCGCGACTCGACAAAGTTTATGACATCCTCTGAACGGTATCGGACCGCCCCATTACCCCCGCTCAATTTGATGTAGGGGATTCCTCCACCTTCCCAGCGCTTGCGTCTGAGCCAGTGGGTTGACATGCCGATTAGCCGCGCCACCTCTTTTTCATTCAAGAGGCCGGTGGCTGTGATGAGATTGGGGGGGGTGATAATTTCAGAAGACATATAAACTCCTTTCGCGCATGTTATCTGTGACGCATCACGTGGCTGCAACATTAGCACTAGGAGGGTTAAAACGCCGCTGAACTTAAATATGGAGGGGAAGTCTTATTTCGATTAAATGCGGGGGAATTGGTTAGATTTTGCTGCTTCGATTAATTGGATGGCTTTTTTCTGGTGGTTTACTACTTTGTGATAATCGGAATCCCATGAGTTTTTTTCGTGCCAGGTAATTCGATTATTCCCATATACCTTTTTTACTATTTCACTTCTCTCGGCTCCGGCTACTGTCAAATCATAAATAGTCAAACACGTTTTAATCTCTTCGATTTGACTCAAGGGGTTATTTCTTCCCCTGCCGGTTTCAAATTGTGGCCGTTCGGACTCAGGGCAATCAAGCGTCATAAGTGATTTATGGAATCGGATATGGTCCATTACCTCATTATGTAGTGACTGTGCAATTTCATCGGTGGAGGCATACATATTGACAGTCAATATTAATTTCACTGTCCCGAGCTTGCATACTTCTGTGGGGTAGTCAACAGATATAGGCGTAACCTCTTGACCTTCAAGGGCGAGTTGTGCCCTGTGCATAGCCCCTGTGTCCTCGCCTCTTTTAAGGAATTCTAGTCGTATCAGTTCCAGTTCTTTCTCTGCATCCATACTCTTGCGCCTCCTGGTAGTGCGCTCCTGGCTGAATGAATCGCGGGGAAACCGCCCCAGGAAGGCGGCTTATCGTCTGGCCGGACTATCCCCGCGAAAGGTGAAACTATTCCTCTGTTTTCCCCTTCTCCAACTCCGCTTGGACAAGCTCCAAGGCTTTTTCAACCCCTACTGCCTCTACGATTTGGATAATAGTGTTCAGCGGATTAGCCATGATACTTCCTCCTTGTGTGATGTATGGCCGTTTTCGGCCTTGAAACCGGTGTTCTCTCTTTCGCCCCTTGTCCTATTCGCCTTGTGCTGTCGGCAGTTGCACTATCTTCGCCCCTACACCCTCGACCATAAGCCGCTCTATCTCGTTGCAGATGGCTTGCAGTACCGGCCTCAAATCATCTGGTGTCAGTTTCGAGTAGTGTTTACCGGTGACAGAGCTGTCGACGTGTCCGGTCAGCCTGTTTATATCTTCTCGCCGAAAGCGTAACCGTTCGCCCGTGGTGATGAATGACCGGCGCAAGCCGTGGACCGTTAAGTTAAGGCCGGTTCGGCGTCTCAGATCGTCTGCTCTTATTATCAGGTGATCGTGTTTGTTGCGCGGTCCCTGCTTCGGAAATACATACTCTTGCCCCTCGATTGCTGCGGCTTTCCGTCTTTCGAGGATTGCCCGTGATTGCCTTGAAAGGGGGGCCGTATATGACCGCTTCGACCTTTCTGTATCATGCCGAAATGTCACAACGCCGCTTTCTAAGTCAACCTCGTTCCAGGCGAGGGTGTAGGCTTCGGATGGGCGGATGCCATGGTAAAGGGCGAAGGTGTAGCAGTCACGGTGAACGGGAGTGCAGGTCAGTAATGCTTCCGCGAATATCTTGAATTGCTTGGGTTCAAGGCAATCGTCCCGCCCTTCGATCTTCTCCCACATTTCAGCACGGGACAAGACCTTGACGGGGTTCCGTGTGATGAACTGAGGGTAAAGTATTTCTGCATAGTTGATGATTGCTTGCAGGCACTTGAAGCTGTTGTTTGCCGCTCCTGGGCCGTTTACCTCTCGTATATTCTGGAATCGGTCAATGATGATCTCCGGGGCAAGTGCTTGCTCAAGGAGATTCAAAGGGAGGTCAAGCCAGCCCTCAAAGAATCGGGGGACGTAGCTTTTATAAAGCGTCTCGGTTCCTGTAGACAGTCGCTTGTCTGCCAGGTAGCGGTCATACATCATTTTAAGTGTTGGCGGTGTCTCGTCTGCCGGTCTGCCCTCACGGATACGCCGGGCAATTTCGGGGGCCTTCGCTCGTGCCTCCTCCGGGGTGTACTCGCCGTAAGCTCCCAACTTCTCCTTGACGGTCTTGAACTTGCCGGTGACGGGGTCCTTCACATCCACCTGGACGTAAAACACCTTGGAGTTCTTGCCTACCCGAAGCATAAGGCCCTTCACTTCCGTATCGAAGTAATCAACCTGCCCCTTTTCTACGGGGGGGACGTGCTTCTTGCTGTCAATGTTGCGCTTGGTGAGTAGCAGTCTTGGCATGGTACCCCCTGGTTTCCTACCTAGAAAATGGTGGTGGAGGAATTAGGTAGGATATAGGTAGGAATAGAATTAAAAAACCCGCTAAATCTGTAAAAAAGATTAGCGGGTTCTAGGTAGGAAGTCAAGGCGTAAAGTATGAAATTTATAGCTAAATGTTTTTATCCTTTTTTAAGGCTTAATAATGCCGTTTAGGGTCACGACAAGTTCCAGACGGCCATTTCCAGAATATCTTTCCAGCTCTTCCCGATTTCCGAAACCACCGTAGGTTCGAAACCGCAGTGCATCATGCACTGGGCGCAGCGGGGGTCTTTTCCCACGCCGTACTTGTTCCAGTCGGTCTTTTCCATCATCTCCCTGAAGCTGGGATAGTGGGTGTCGGTGATGAGGTAGCACGGTGCCTTCCAGCCAAGGGGGTTGCGGGTCGGGTTTCCCCAGGGAGTGCAGTCGAGCTTTTTCTCCCCCTTGAGGAAGCGCAGATACATGGGGGTTGACCAGAAGCGGAACCGCTTGCTCATCCGGTAGACTTCCTCGAACTTTTTCTCGATTTCCCGCCGCTGAAGGAAGAGGTGTTCACCCACCGCTTCGTAGTCGAATCCCGGCGCCACCAGGATGCCGTCAACCCCCAGATCGGTTAGGAGCGAGAAGAGCATCTCGATCTCCACCAGGTCGGTATCCTTGAAGATGGTGGTATTGGTGCAGACCCGGAAGCCCTTGGCCTTTGCCTTTTTGATCCCTTCAATGGCGATCCTGAAGGTCCCTTTCCGCTCCAGTATCCGGTCGTGGGTCTCTTCGAGGCCGTCCATGTGGACGTTGAGGTAGAAGTTGGGGTGGACTTCGATGTTCTCTAGGGCCTTTTCCAGCAGCAGCCCGTTGGTGCAGAGATAAACGTGCTTGCCCCGGTCAAGGACCGCCGGGATCAGTTCGTAGATGTGCTCATAGAGAAACGGCTCGCCGCCGGTGATGGTCACTACCGGGGCCGGGCATTCGTCCACGGACTTCAGGCAATCCTCCAGGCTCATCATCTGCTGGATTGTGTCGGCGTACTCGCGGATGCGGCCGCAGCCGGAGCAGGCCAGGTTGCAGAGGTGGGTCGGCTCAAGCATGAGGACCAGGGGGAATTTCTCGATTTTCTTCATCTTGTTGGAGATGATGTATTTCGTGAGGTCGTAGTTCAGTCTTGCGGGAAAACGCATGGATAAACGGTTCCTTTCAATGTTGCATCAAATGTGTGGGGCGGGGTTTGCCAGCCCCAGAGAAGTATTATTTAACCAGCGACAGCGCCGATTGCCCCTTTGCCGTCAGAAATGCCTCGGCCGTGGCGGCGATGCCGGTTCCGTCGAGCCCCAGGTTGGCGCGAAGCCGTGGTTGCGGACCCTGCTCGATGTAGCGGTCGGGGATGCCGATACGCTTGACCCGCACGCCGGTCATCCCTTCGTCGGCCAGCAGTTCCAGAATAGCGCTTCCGAAACCTCCCTGAAGGGCGTTTTCTTCCACAGTGATAATGCAGCCGGTCTGCCGGGCCACGCCAAGGATGAGCTCCCGGTCAAGGGGTTTCACGAAGCGGGCGTTGACCACCGTGGCCCGGATGCCCTTGGCCTCCAGGAGCTTTGCCGCCTCCAGGGCGGGGTAGACGGTGGCGCCGATGGCGACGATGGCGAGATCGTCCCCCTGGGACAGAAGCTCACCCCGGCCGATCTCCAGGGCCTGCAACTCCTGGTCGAGGGGGATTCCGTAGCCGGCACCCCTGGGGTAGCGCAGTGCCACGGGACGGCCGGCATAGATGGCGGTCTTCAGCATGTGCTGGAGTTCGTTCTCATCTTTGGGGGCCATGAGGGTGATCTCCGGCAGGTGCCGCAGATAGGAGAGGTCGAAGGTCCCGTGGTGGGTCGGGCCGTCGTCCCCCACGAGTCCGGCACGATCCAGGGCCATGGTCACCGGAAGCTTCTGGAGACAGACATCGTGGAATATCTGGTCGTAGGCCCGCTGGAGGAAGGTGGAGTAGATGGCCGCCACGGGACGGAAACCGTCGGCGGCAAGGCCGGCCGCAAAAGTGAGCCCGTGCTGCTCGGCGATACCCACGTCGAAGAAGCGCTCCGGAAAACGCTTGGCGAAGGGGGTGAGTCCGGTGCCGTCGGGCATGGCCGCGGTAATGGCGATGATCTTCTCATCCTCTTCTGCCAGTTTCACGAGCGCCGCACCGAATACGCCGGTGTAGGATGCCGCGCCCGGCTTGCCGCCGGTCGTCTTGCCGGTGGCCACGTCGAAGGGGCCGACTCCGTGGAAGACGTCGGGGTTCTCCTCCGCCGGCTGATACCCCTTCCCCTTGGTGGTCATGACATGGACCAGCACCGGCCCTTCAATCCCCTTGACATTCTCGAACACCTCCAGCAGTTGCGGGAGGTCGTGGCCCGGAATCGGGCCGACATAATCGAAGCCCAGCGCCTCGAAGAGCATCCCCGGCGTGAGGAAGCCTTTGAGGGAGTTTTCGGCGCGGCGGGCGAAGTGGAGGATGTCCTTGCCGATGGCCGGGATTGATTCCAGGAGCCCCTGCATCTCCTTCTTGAGCTTGCGGAAGTCGCTGCCGGTCATTTTGCGGGAGACGAAGGAGGAGAAGGCTCCCACGTTCTTGGCGATGGACATCTCGTTGTCGTTCAGGACGACAATCAGGTTTTTCTTCAGGTGCCCCGCCTGGTTGAGGGCCTCGTACGCCATGCCGCCGGTCAGCGACCCGTCGCCGATCACTGCGATGGCCCGGTTGCCGCTCTCTTTCAGATCCTGGGCGGCCGCCATGCCGAGCCCCGCCGAGATGGAAGTGGAGGAGTGCCCGGCGCCGAAGGCGTCATGGGGGGATTCGCTCCGCTTGGGGAAGCCGCTGATTCCCTGGTACTGGCGCTGGGTGTGGAAGCTGTCGCGCCGACCCGTGAGGATCTTGTGGGTGTATGCCTGGTGCCCCACATCCCATATCAGCTTGTCGGCGGGAGAGTCGAAACAGTAGTGGAGGGCGATGGACAGTTCCACGGCTCCCAGGTTCGAGGCCAGATGGCCGCCGGTTTGCGCGACTGTCTCAATGAGAAACCGGCGAATTTCGGCGGCCAGCTCCGGAAGCTCCTGGCGGGGAATATTCTTGAGGTCGGCCGGGTTGTTTATGGTGTCGAGCAGCTTGTACATGACGCTCTCCTTGTTGCGTAGGGGCAATTCATGAATTGCCCTTACATGATCCCCTTTATCTCACATACCCGTTGGCGCGGAACCAATCCACCGCGCGGCCAAGGGCTTCGGCGGCCGGACGCCGGGGAAGCCCCAGCTCCTTCTCCGCCTTGGACGAATCGAAATACATGAACTTTCTGGCCATCTGCACCCCTGCCAGCGGAATGAGGGGTTCCCTGCCGGTGAGCCGCGACAGCGCTTCGTTCACATAGGCTGCCATGAGGATCGGCGTATAGGGTAGCCGCACCTTCGGCGCGGAAAGCCCGGTGACCGTTTCGAGCATCTCGAAGATCTGCCGCAGCGTCAGGTTCTCGTTGCCGAGGATGTACTTCTCGCCGATCCTGCCGTGCCTGGCTGCCAGGATATGCCCCCGGGCGCAGTCCTCCACGTCGATGATGTTGAGTCCCGTGTCCAGGTAGGCGGGCATGGCCCGGTTGAGGAAATCAACGATGATCTTTCCGGTGGGGGTCGGTTTCAGATCACGGGGACCGACGGGGGTCGAGGGATTGACAATGACGAGGGGTAGCCCCCGTGACAGGAACTTCTCGGCCTCCCGCTCCGCCAGGAATTTGCTTTTTTTGTAATGGCCCACCATGTCAGAGAAGCCAACGGGCGTAGTTTCCGTGCCAGGGGTGCCGTTGCCGGGATTTCCCAGGGTGCCGACGCTGCTCGTGTAGACCACGCGGGACAGTCCGTGCCTCAAGGCTGCTTCCAGGATGTGGCGGGTCCCCTCCACGTTGGCGGCGTACATGGCGGCAGGGGTATGGGTCCAGAGGCGGTAGTCGGCCGCGGCGTGATAGAGAACCTCGCAGCCTTTGATGCCCCCGTCAAGGGATTCGGGGGCGCGGAGATCTCCCTCGCACACCTCCACATCTAGGTCATTGAGGTTGCGCCGGTCTGAGTCGGGTCGAGCCAGTACCCGGACATGGCAGCCATCCTTCAACAGTTCCCTGACAATGCTTGCGCCTATGAAACCGGTTGCGCCGGTGACGAAAACCTTCATATTTCCTTCATGCAAAAACTAACGTAGGGGCGGTTTTCGGACCGTCCCTACGCGGAATGCCGTTTCTGTGCAGGGGGGTTATCCCCTTTGTCTCTTCAGTGCCCGGTAACGTCCCAGAGCCGTGAGGGGGAAACAGTTCCGGTAAATATGGTACTTGATCATGAAATACTTGGGGAAGCCTGTTCCGGTGAACTGGTCCTCGTCCCAGGTCCCGTCGGGCCTCTGGGCCTCGATCAGGTACCTGATGCCCCGGGCCGTGGCCGGGTGGTCGACCTCTCCGGCTGCCAGCAGGGCAAGGAGGGCCCAACCTGTTTGGGAGGCCGTGCTGGGGCCTTTTCCGGCCAGCTTCGGATCGCAGTACGATTCGCAGGATTCTCCCCAGCCGCCGTCGGGGTTCTGGTGGGAAATTAGCCACTCCACCGCCTTGCGGATGTACGGTTGCCCCATGTCTTCGCCGTAGGCCTTGAGGCCGCAGAGCACCGACCAGGTGCCGTAGATGTAATTGACCCCCCAGCGGCCCCACCAGGGACCGTCAGGCTCCTGGTTCTCCTTGACGAACTGGAGTGCCCGCACTGCCGTCGGATGGTCCATGGGGTAGCCGAAGGTACCCATGAGCTCCAGCATCCGGCCGGTCAGGTCAGCCGTGGGGGGGTCTATGAGGGCTTCCAGGTCCGCAAAGGGAATTTTGTTGAGTATATGCTTGGTGTTGTCCTTGTCGAAGGCGCCCCAGCCGCCGTTTTTGCTCTGCATGCCGAGGCACCAGGCGATGCCGCGCCGGATGGTCTCTTCTTTGGCCTTTGGGTCTTTCACCTTGACGTTCTTGATGGCCATCATGACGATGCCGGAATCGTCCACGTCGGGGTACCAGTCGTTCTGGAACTCGAAGGCCCATCCGCTCGGTTCCAGCTCCGGAGCCTTGATCTTCCAGTCGCCCGGCTTGCGGATTTCCCGGTCAAGGAGCCACTGGGCGGCTTTTACCAGGGCGGGGTGATCCGTGGGAACCTCGGAGTCCACCATGGCCATGAGGGCCAGTGCCGTATCCCACACCGGCGAGATGCAGGACTGGAGAACAATTTCGTCGTCGCTCTCCACGCAGAAATTGGCCAGGGCCTGGAGCCCCTTGGCCACTGCCGGGTGATCGTTGGCGTAGCCGAGACAGTGAAGCGCCAGAACGGAATTGAGCATTGCCGGCTGGATGCCGCCCCAGTCGCCGGTGGGTTCCTGGTGCTCCAGTATCCACTGCTCGGCAATTCCCGTGGCCTTTTTCATGCCGGGGCGTATGGGGCTCGCCTCGTAGACCTTGAGGATATGGTCGATTCCGATGAAGATGTTCTTCCAGGTGAGGATGCCGTCTTCCTTGGTGAAAGTGTAATCCATGGGGCGCGGCGGCCGCACGTAGAGTTCCTGGACCCGCGCCCAGGGGGGGAGCTTGCGCACCGGCCGCTCGGCCATGACTATGGAAAGCGGAATGATGGTTGCCCTTGACCAGCTGGAGAATTCATACAGGTTGAACGTGAAACCGTTGGGCAGGAGCATCATCTCAATGGGCATGGAGGGGACCCCCAGCCATGAGAACTCGCCGAAAAGGGCCAGGAAAATCTTGGTGAAAACCCGCGATTTGAGGATGCCTCCCTTTTCGAGAATGAAAGAACGGGCCTTCACCATGGCCGGATGGTCGGCTGGATAGCCGGCAAGCTTCAGGGCAAAATATGCCTCTATGGTGGTGGAAAGGTCGCCCGGCCCGCCGTACCAGATGCACCAGTATCCTTCACTGGTCTGTTTGGACAGGATGTAGTTGGCCAGCTTCCGCTCTTTGTCCCGGTCCACCAGGCCCATGAAGCGAAAGAGGATTATGTACTCGGCGGTTATGGTGACGTTGGACTCCAGCTCAGCCCACCAGTAGCCGGCAGGTAGCTGTTCCCGCAGGAAAAACTCCTGCGTCCGTTCAATGGTCTGGTCGAGAGGGCTCGTCTGTTCCACGTCCCGCTTCTTCCAGATGGAGGCGGGAAGGTGGTGGACCTTGCCGACCGTTTTTTTCTGCGGTGCATCCTCCGTCTCTTTCGCTGCGTCGTTGAAGGAAGTAAGTGCATACGAAATGGGGTGCTTCGAGATCTTCATCTCTCTTCTGCTCCTTGTCTTTCGGGACGGACATTTCCCGGCGCGAGGGCGGGAAAGCCGGAATAAGTACATATTTTTAACACAGTAGGGAACAAAAATACATATTTTTCCCGTGTTGCCCAATGCCGCGGCGCATGACGGCGGCCCAGGGCGGGAAGATTGTCTTTGCCGCCGGGGTATGGTACGCTTCGCGAGTTTTACCCGATACCGGCTAATGAGGAAACGGTCAATATGCAGAAGCGCAGTGATGCCAAACGCTTTACAGGACTTTTCGGGTTTGTCGCCCGTCACCCGCGGCTAATTCTCGCGGTGGCGCTCCTCCTGGCGACCCTCTCGGTAATCTATACCAAGGAACAGATGAAGTTCCTTACGGGGCGCGATGATCTGATGCCCAGGAACGCCCAGTTCCAGCGGGATTACCGGGCCATCCGAGCCGAGTTCGGCGACCGTGAGGAGATTGTCGTCGTCATGGAAAGCGCCGATGCGGCCGCGGTCTCCCGGTTCGGGGAACGGCTCTACGGGAAGCTTGCCTCGGACCCCACCCGGTTCCGGGAGGTCTTTTTCCCCGGCGGCATGCCGTTCTTCCGGGAGCATGGCCTCCTTCTCTTGCCCCTTGAGGAAATCAAAAGCCTCCGGAAGAACTTTACCATGGCGAAGCCGGTTCTCAAGGAGCTGGCGGCAGCACCCACCGTACAGACCCTGTTTACCCACCTGACCGGCCGGATGGATGCCTACGTTGATGGGGGTGGGAAAGGGGGCAGCGCTGAACTGACAGGCCTCACCTTCATGCTCGACAAGCTGGGCGCCGGCATTGACTCCTTTGGCGGTGGCAAGAAGGGCTCCTTCTCCCTTGAGGAGGTATTTCTCGGGGGAGATTCTGCCCTGGCCCGGGCTGGTCGGATGCAGATTCTAACCGTAAGGCCGGTGAAGGAACCGGGGAGCTTCGTCCCCGCCGTGGAGGCCATCGGCGCGGTGCGCAAGGAAGTTGCCGCCCTTAGGGCTCTCCCCGAGTTCACCGGGGTCACGGTGGGGCTTACCGGTACGCCGGTCCTGGAATACGAGGAGATGGCCACCAGCGAGCGGGACATCACCCTGGCCACGGTCCTTTCCCTGGGGCTTACGGTGGTGCTCCTCCTTCTGGCGTTTCGGGGGATCCTCAACGTCATTGCGGCCATGACGGCCCTCATCGTGGCCATCTGCGTCTCCTTCGGCCTGGCGACCCTGGTTGTGGGGCACCTGAACATCCTTTCAATGGTGTTTGCCGTGATGCTGATCGGCATCGGCATTGAGTACGGCATCCAGGTGGTGCTCCGCTACCAGGAGGAGCTGGGGCTCGGGGCGGGAGAGCTGGATGCGGTCGCCATCGGCCTCAACCGCAACCTGCGGGCCATCGTTATGGCCGCCGTTACTACTGCGGCAGCCTTCTTTACCTTCGTATTCACCGACTTCCGCGGGGTCGCCGAACTGGGAGTCATCGCCTCGCTCGGGATTGGCGCGTGCGTGTTGGTAACCTTCACGGTCCTGCCGGCATTCCTGGTGCTTCTCGCTCCCTACCGCAAGAGAAAGGAGGAGGAGCGGGAGGCGCGGGCCGCCACTCTCCTCAACCGGTCCCCCTGGGTAAAGGGGCTGGAGCGGTTTCTCTTCGGGCATCCCAAAACGGTGGTCGGCATTACCGTTATCCTCTGCGCTGCGTCACTCTACCCCCTTATGGAAACCCGGTTCGACTACAACCTCATGAACCTTCAGGCCAAGGGGCTGGAACCGGTGGAGTACGCCTACAAGCTGATGCGCAGCCAGGAGAATTCCGGCTATTTTGCCGAGGTGGTGGCGTCGTCCGCCACGGAGGCGCGGGAGCTGACCCGGCGTCTCGAAACGCTTCCCGCCGTTGACCACGTGGTAAGCATCGCCAGCTTCGTTCCCGACGACCAGGAGGTGAAGCTGGCCGAGCTGGCGGCCCTGCGCCGGGAGTTGTCCGACGTTAAGCCGGTTCCCTACGAGGAGGACCTGCGGGTCATGGAGCTTCCCTCGGTCTTCGAGGATTTCCGCAACTCCGCGGAGCGGCTGAAGCTCCACCTGGAAAAGGAGCAGAAGCCGGAGGCGAAGCGGGTAGGCGTATTCCTGGCCACTCTGGACCGCTTCTTCGCCACCCTCGAGAAGGAGAAGGACAGAAACGCCCTCGGTATGCTCCGGGATTTCCAGGGGGGGATGCTCGCCTCTTTCCCGGAGAAAATCGGAATATTTGCTGACAGCCTCGACGTCACGCCGGTGACTGAAGGGGAGATTCCGCCCCAGCTGCGGAAGATCTTTGTGGGAAAAAGCGGGAAGTACCTCCTCCAGGTGGCGCCCCGTGAGGAGATTTTCGACCGGGACCCCCTGGAGCGTTTCCTGGACCAGGTGCGGAGCGTGGCGCCCCGGGCCAACGGCGAGCCGGTCATGGTTTACGAGTCCATGACCATCATGCGCGATTCGTATCTGCGGGCCTTCATCTATGCCTTTGCCGCCATTGTGGCGATCCTGTTCGTGAACTTCCGCAGCTTCACCTACACGCTCGTGGGGCTGGTTCCGCTTGTGGTGGGGATTCTCCTCATGGTGGGGGGGATGCGGCTGTTCGGCATCAGCTTCAATTCGGCCAACATCATTGTCATGCCCCTCATTCTCGGTATAGCAGTAGATTCCGGGATCTACATCATCAACCGTTTCCGCCGCGAAGACGGCGACGCCGCCGCGGTCATCATGAGCAGCACCGGCCTGGGGGTCATCTACAACACCTTGACCATCATGGCCAGCTTCGGCGCCCTCATGGTGGCTCACCACCAGGGGGTCTTTTCCATCGGCGCGGTCATGAGTCTCGGCATGGTCGCATGCCAGGCGGCCTTCGTCCTGGTGTTGCCGGCGGTGCTGACTCTGGTGGGAAAGAAGTGAATTCGTAGGGGCGATCCTTGTGATCGCCCTTGGTGTGATATCTGTTGCATGCAAGGGCGAATACAAGATTCGCCCCTACAGGAGAATCGATTGAAGAGTCGAGGTTTGTCCGGTGCGGTGCCGTTGTCGCATTTTTTTCTCCGGGAGCGCCTGAAGACCGGGGACTGTGCCGTGGATGCCACCTGCGGCAACGGCCACGATACCCTTCTGCTGGCGCAGCTGGTGGGGCAGGGGGGGCGGGTCTGGGCCTTCGACGTTCAGGAAAATGCCCTTGTGGCTACGGAGGAGCGCCTCGCGGGGGCGGGGTGCCTTGATCGGGTTGTCCTGGTCCACAGCGGGCACGAGCGCCTGGCGGAAGTGGTCTCCGAACCGGTCAAGGCAGTGGTCTTCAACCTGGGGTTTCTCCCCGGCGCCCCAAGGGAAACGGTGACATCCTCCGAAACGACCCTTGCCGCCCTGGAGCAGGCCGCGGAGCTTCTGCTCCCCGGCGGAATCATTACCTTGGCGGTCTATACGGGGCATCCCGGCGGGGCCGTCGAGGGGCGTGCCGTCGAGGCCTGGGCCGCGGCACTTGCTCCCGGCAGGTTCAATGTCTGGCGCTGCCGCCAGGGGAACCGGTCCGAAGTGGCGCCGTATCTGGTGGTTGTCGAGCGGATCCCTTCGTAATTACTTTCTTTTCCCGTCAAGCTTGTTCGACTTTCCCTGCGTAGTACAATAAAAGCAGACTCCTTTCATTGAGGCAGATTATGGCAAATGCCCTCCGTGTTCTTATCATAGAAGATTCCGAAGATGATGCCTTCCTGCTCCTGCGCGAACTGAAAAAGGGGGGGTATGAGGTGGAGTACGAGCGGGTCGAGACCTCGGAGGCGATGATGGAGGCCATTGTCGGCAGCTCCTGGGACATCGCAATTTCCGATTACGTTCTGCCCCGATTCAGCGGGCTCGAAGCCCTTGAAATCTGGCGCCGGAGCGGTTTTGATGCCCCGTTTATTGTCGTTTCGGGAAAGATCGGCGAGGATACGGCTGTCGGGGCCATGCGGGCGGGGGCCAACGATTATTTCATCAAGGGGAATATCTCGCGGCTTGTGCCCGCCATCCAGCGGGAATTGAAGGAAGCGGAGTTGCGCCGGAAGAAGCGGGAGGCGGAGGATGCGCTACTTACCAGCGAACTGCGCTACCGCCGGCTCGTGGCGGCGGTTACCGATTACATCTATACCGTGGCGGTTCGCGACGGAAAAGTTGTGAGGACATCCCACGGCCCCGGCTGCACGGCGGTCACCGGTTACGATCCCGAGGAGTTGGAGGACGACCCGTACCTCTGGTACGAAATGATTCACGAAGAGGACCGGCAGCGGGTAGCCGGCGAATCCCGGCGGCTTCTGGAGGGGGAATACATCCCCTCCATGGAGCACCGCATCATCCATAAGGATGGATCGATACGCTGGGTCCGCAACACCATCGTTCCCCGCTATGACGAGACGGGAGAACTTGCGGCCTACGACGGCCTCATTGCCGACATCACAGAGCGCAAGTCTGCCGAAATCGAGCTGAAGCTGAGGAGCGCGGCGCTGAATGCGGCGGCAAATGCAATCATTATCAGTGATCCCGAGGGGAAAGTCATCTGGGCCAATCCCGCTTTCACGCTCATGACAGGCTACACTCCGGATGAGATCATTGGGCGCAGCCTCGGCATCCTCAACTCGGGAGTCCATGGCAAGGAGTTCTACCGGGATCTGTGGGAGACGATCCGGGCCGGAAAGGTATGGCGCGGCGAGATGATAAACCGCCGCAAGGACGGCTCACTCTACCCGGAAGAGCAGACCATCACTCCCGTAATGGACGAGAACGGGACGGTTCGGCACTATATAGCCATCAAGGAGGATGTGACCGAGCGCAAAAGGGCCCAGGAAGCGCTTCTGGAGAATGCCCGCATGTCCTGCGACATGGAGCTGGCCCGGCAGATACAGCGTTCCCTTCTGCCGGCGGCTCTTCCGGCCGCGCGGGGGGTGCGCTGTGCCGGGCGCTGGGTTCCCGCGGCTCACGTGGGGGGAGATTACTACGACTTCTTCCCGCGGGACGACGGCTCCTTTGACACGGTCATTGCCGATGTCTCCGGCCACAGCGTCGGCGCGGCGCTCATCATGACCGAGGCGCGGAGCGTTATCCGTGCCCAGGCCCGCTCCGGTGGCTCGCCCGCGGTCATTGTCGGCTCCCTCAATGAAATCCTCTATGAAGACCTCACCCGTGCGGAACTCTTCACTACCCTGTTCTATGCTTCCTACCAGCCTGCATCCCGCGTCCTCACCTATGCCAGCGCGGGGCACAATCCGCCCCTTCTCTGCCGTGCTTCCGGTGAGCAGTGCCTTGAACTGGATGCGGAAGGTCTCATTCTCGGGGTAAGGCTCCAGGAAACGTTCGAAGAGCGCGAGGTACGGCTGGAGCCGGGAGATATTCTTTTTCTCTACACCGACGGGATCACCGAATCCGACAACGGCAGCGGAGAGCTCTTCGGCGTGGAGCGTCTCGGGTCCCTCTTGAGGGCGCGTTGCGGTGAAGAGCCCGAGGCGGTTATAGAGGCCGTGCTGGCGGACCTAGCCGCGTTTACCGGCGGCAGGCCCCCTGCTGACGACATCTGCATGGTGGCGGTGAAAATCATGCCATCATCCGGCTCAGGATCAGAAGGAAATTGCGGGTGAGCAGCGGGTGGAACTCCCGGCCCCGCTGGTCCAGGAGGATGCCGGCGATCTGGCTCAGCTCCATGGAGTCGCGATAGGCCCGGCGGGTTCGCAGCGCATCGAAGAAATCGGAGATGACGGTCATCTCGCTGACGAGGCTCTGGCGCCAACCGGAAGGGACGGCAGGATAGCCCGAGAAGTCGTGCTTCATGTGATGCTCGAATGCCACCACCGCCGCCATGTGAGGCACCCCCGGCGTTTCCACGAGACAGCGCGCCCCCTGGTGGGGGTGTTGGCGGATAAGGCGCCATTCTTCCTCGGTGAGTTTACCCGGCTTGGTGAGGACCTCCCGGGGGACGAACATCTTGCCGATGTCGTGGAGGAGTCCGGCAATGCCGATCTCCCGCAGGAGCGCACCGTCGATTCCCAGGGACATGGCCTGGGCCAGGTTGAGGATGCAGACGTTCACCGAATGGGCGAAGGTGTATTCGTCCAGATCGCGCAGGGGGGCCAGGGCCATGAGGGGACGGGCCTGCTCCCTCATGGCGGTGATGAGCCCCCCCACCATGTCGGCAATGCCCGAGGCCTTCAGCTTCCGGTCGCGGGCAACCGCCTCGTAGAGCTCGGTGACCCGCGAGACTTCCTCGGCCGTGAGATCGGCGAGGAGCTCCTGATTCTCTCCGTCACCGGAGCGATTGAAGCGCACCTCCACCGTGCCGAGACGAATGTGCTCCGAGGAACGGATATCTCCATCCCTCCGGTTTCCCCCAAGGGATGCCGCCAGACTTGACAGTTCCATCCCGGTGATTCCCTTCAGAAACCTGATGTGCCCTATTCCCCGTGCCCTCAGCATTTCCACGAAACGTCCCACGTACAGGCCGGTATCGAGGGGAATCCCCCCCGCCAGGAGTTCGTCGCCGATGATGACGAGGGAAATGTCGGGTTCCTCATCCATGGCGGCGGTGAGGTTTTCGAGGGTCATGGCCCTCAGCCGCGTGACCTGCTGGTGGTCGAAAGTGTAGAGGGCCGCGCTGGAGACGGCGGTGACCAGATGACGCACGGCGTTGCGCAGCGGTTCGATGGCGGCTCCGTTCATGGCCTGCTCCTCTCCATGGCCAGCAGCGTTTGCCGGGCAACCAGCTCGATGTCGGGCACTCCCGAGGCGGCGGCTTCGCGAAGCAGGGGCAATGCTGCTTCCGGGGGATATTTCGACAGGGAGCGGACGACCTCTGTCTTCAGCCGGACAAGGGAGGCCGAGCGAAGAATGCTCCGGGAGCGGAGCAGGCGGGCAAGGTCGGGGAGTGCCGCCGGATCGCCGGTTTCGGCCAGTGCTTTTACTACGGCGCAGCGGATGTCGATGCCGGTGCCCGTGAGGCCGCCCTTGTTAAGGAGCCCCGTCAGCCGCTCCCGCACCTTTGGGCTGCGGCTGCGGTCGGAGAGCTGGATTGCGGTCAACACGGTTTCACGGTCGCTGCTCCCCAGTTCCCTGAGAAGCATCCGTTCTCCCTCGGGGTCGCGGAAATGGACCAGGGTCCGGAGCGTCTCCTGGCGCACACGGGGATGGGGGTGGTGCAGAAGGCGGCTCAAGGGGCGGATTGCCGTGGGATCGTCGAGCCCCCTTAGTACCGTGACGAGATTGCGGACATAGAACCAGCGACCGTCGTCCAGGCGCGCAATGACTTCGTCGCGGGCCGCCTGCCCCAGCGAAAGAAGGCACGCCATGTAGTAGCGCCGGAGCGACATGCTCTCCTCTTCGGCCAGGCGGTCCAGGAGAGGCTGTACGCAGGGTGTGCCGATGAGGGTTATGATGGCGCGTATTTCGTCGTAGCGCCCCTTGCCCCACACTGCGGGCGCATCCATGAGGGGGACGATGAAAGATGGCGAGCCGACTACCTTGAGAAGCCTCTGCTGAAGCAGCGTGGATGGAGCTTCCCCCGGAGGCGGGAGGTGCTCGCAGACCGCCTTGAGGGCGGGGAAGTCCCCCGCATCCCGGTAGTAGGCGCAGAGTTCGCCGAGGCTTTCTCCTATGCCGGCGGCATCCTCCCAGGCCGGGTCGGATTTCATGATCTCCAGGATTATGGTTCCCACCTTCGCTTCGTAGTTTTCCGACTCCAGGAGTTCCCGCAGGGTTGCCGCCTCGGAAAGCCCCGAGGCGATCTTCCCGGCGGCGACGATCTGCTCCAGGTTTCCTTGGTAGACTTCGGGAACGTACTGCTCGAAGCTCTCCGATGCGAGCATGGCGCCAAAGTTCCGGGCCACCTTGCCGGCCTCGGCCCGGGAGACCGGGAGGGGGGCCTCGCTGTCATCGGAATAGGCATTGAGCTTTTGGCAGAGGGTCAGAATGAGGGGCGGAACGGGGACATTGCGGGTGTTGAGTTCTTCAATGGTGTCGAGGATTATGTTGTCATCCATGGATGACACAAGCCGGACGGCCGCCTCCGGCCGGTCGGCCAGCGCGTTGAAAGCCCTGCCCATAAACTGCCGCCTTAATTCAGGGTTCAGGTTCTCCGCAAGCGCTCCCAGCCGCACGGCGCACTCCGGCTCGGATTGTTCGCCGGAATTCCGGTCGATGCGCCGCATGAAAGCGGCGATTACCGCATCGTAGGTTTCGTCCTGGCGGTCCGGATCGCTGAATGCCAGGCCGTTCAGCACATCGGCCAGGATTCGCGGATCCATTGGCGGCCGGTTTTCCGTCGAGTCGCCGAAGGGGTCGAGGGTGCCGTTCAGCAGCCCCCGGACGAACTGTTCCCAGAGGGAAGCCGAACCGCTCGCCCCCTCCTGCACCCCCGGGAGCTGGTCCGCCTCTGTTACTCTGAACATGTCATAGTTAACCCCCCGGACCTCCAGGCGGGACAGCCCCTCCGCCCTGGCGACCGCCTCTATCCCTCCGCAGGCGTTAATCTCTTCGCGGCTGCGCGAGAGGATGTCCCCGAAGCGAAGCAGTTCGACGTCGTCCAGGCCACGATGGCAAGTGATGGTTACAATTCCGCGATCGGAGAGCACCCGGGCAAAATCCCGGAAGACGGGGTTCTTTCGGTCGAGGGGATGGTCGCCGAACAGGATCGTCTCCCGGGCGATGCCGAGGGTCACGCTTGAGGTGTTCTCCAGTAACCGGCCCAGCAGATGCGCCACCTTCCGGGCCGCCTCCCCGGGCAGCGGGTGGCCGGCCGGGTAGGCGGTCACGTGACGGCGAAGAATGTTCAGTTCTATGACCAGAGTCGAGAGCCGCTCTGTGCTTAAATTTGTGTAGGGTGATGTCACCATGTTTCCCGTATGCGTGGTATCGTCACGATAGTAGCTTGGCGGGATGCATTTCCGCAAGGGGGATGAACCGGCCGGTAGAGTTTTGCGTTGCAATGACTGCGGGAACAAGGGTAAATAGGCGATGTGCCAGCAATAAAATCCCCTGAGGTTTCATCCAGCCATGATGAACACGGTGCTCCCTTTTTTCTGCGTCCTTCCGCCCCTTATCTATGGAGTCCTGGCCTTGTTCTGTGCCCGGTCATACTTCGGGCGGAAGCACCCCTTGCCGGGGCATGCCCCTTCCGTCACGATAATCAAGCCGGTCAAGGGGATGGACGCCGGGAGCTTCGACAACTTTGCCTCCTTCTGCCGTCAGGAGTACCCGGCGCCATTCCAGATCGTCTTTGCCTGCGCCGACCCTGCCGATCCGGTAATTCCGGTCATCAGGCGGCTTATGGCGGAGTTTCCCGCCATCGATATGGAAATGGTGGCGGATGCCACCCTCCACGGTCCCAACCACAAGGTTTCGAACCTGGTCAATGCCTATCCGAAGGCAAAGCACGAACTGCTTATCGTCTGCGACAGCGACATCCGGGTTTCCCCCGGCTATCTCCGCGAGGTGGCCGCCCCCTTTGCCGACCGGCAGGTGGGGCTCGTCACCTCCCTGTACCGCAGCCCCGGCGTGAGCGGCGCCGCAACGGCGGTGGAGGCCATGGGTTTCACGGTGGAGATGATTCCCAACGTCATGGTGGCCATGAAGCTGGAGGGGCTTTCCTTTGCCCTGGGGGCTTCCATGGCGGTGCGGCGGGAGGCCCTTGAGGCCATCGGAGGGTTTCGCGCCCTGGCGGATTACCTGGCCGACGACTACCAGCTCGGCAACAAGGTCTACCGTGCCGGGTGGCGGCTGGAGCTCTCCGATTGTTACGTGGAGAGCGTCATGCATCGGGAGGACCTGGCGACGGTCCTTTCCCGCCAGCTCCGCTGGTCGCGCACCATGCGGGTTTCGCGCCCCGGCGGCTACCTTGGCTCCGGCATCACCCAGCCTTTCCCGATGGCATGCCTTGCGCTGGCGGCCTCCGGATTTTCCGGCACGGGGTGGCTGGCGGTCCTGCTTCTCTACCTGGTCCGTGCCGCCGTCGCCCTCGTATTCAGCCGCCGTTACGTGAAAGACGGAATCTTCCCCCGCTGGCTCTGGTTGCTGCCGCTGCGGGACGCCCTTGCCTTCGGCACCTGGGCCCTGTCGTTTGCGGGAAACCGGGTCCGGTGGCGGGGAAACCTCTTCCGGCTCCTCCCCGGCGGCAAAATCGTGGAAATTTGATAGTCATGGACGGCGACCATCCACTCCGGGAGAAAAGATGATACCACAACGGCAACACATCGCGGCCATTGCGGAGATTATGGCCCGCCCCCACTGGGTTTTCGATCTGGACGGGACACTGACTGTTCCGGTCCATGATTTCGCGGCAATAAGGGCCGAACTCGGGGTTCCGGAGGGGAGCGACATCCTGGAGTATATCGACGGGCTGCCCTTGGAGGATGCTCGACTTCTTCACCGCCGGCTCGACGGGATCGAGATGGAGCTGGCGAAACGGGCCGAACCGGCGGCGGGCGCGGTGCGGCTCGTGGAGGCGCTCCATCGTCGGGGAGCCCCCCTGGGGATCGTCACCCGCAACACCAAGGAAATTGCCCTGCAGGTTCTGGAGACCATCGGCGTGGGGGGGGCGTTTCGCACCGGGCAACGTTCTGGGGCGCCATGATGCCTTGCCGAAGCCCGATCCGCAAGGGCTCTCCATCCTCTCCGCCCGCTGGGGGGCCACCGGCGAGTCCATGGTCATGGTGGGCGACTACCTCTTCGACCTCCAGAGCGGCCGGGCCTTGGGCGCCGCTACGATCCACGTGGACCGGAGCCGGAGTTTCCGTTGGCCGGAACTGACCGATCTCGCCGTCGAAAGTCTCGATGAACTGGCGGGGCTGCTGGGAGCCTGAACGGAGATATTACGGCTTGAACTGCTCCCGCGCCCGGTCGTATGACTGCTGCAATTCATCAAGGGCTTTTTCCGTCCCTTCTTTCATTTCCTTCCATACCTTGCCGCTTGTTCCCCTCATCTCCTTCATCCTGTCCCGAAGTGCGGCCTCTTGCCTGCGCAGTTCGGCCATTTCGCGGGTAAAGGCGGCCTTGGTCTCGTCTGAGGCCTCTTTCATCCTGCGTTCCATTTCGTCGAGCTTGCGTCCAATTTCCGAAGCTTTTTGTTCCATGTCGCTGCCATTCTGCTCCTGCCGGGGAGGCGGCTCTTCGGCTGATTGTGCCATGGGGGAGAATAGGGTTGTGACGATAAGCGTTGCGGTTACGGCGAAGAATAAATTTTTCATTGCGCACTCCTTTGCACAGTGATGAAGGTCTGGGTTTTATTCACATAATCATAACAAATGAAGGATGCTTCCATGCAAATATTGTTTGCCCCGTGGCATGTCTTCTGAACTATGTGGTATAAAAAAAGCATAGGAATCGATTTGGCGGCAATAATCATATAACCACAAGCCTGACAGCAGGGGTCCCCGCATGACGCAACTCAGTCTCAAAGCCCGCATGGCAATAGGGGTTGCCTTGTTGTTCCTCTGTTTCGGCTTGGTGGCCGGTTTATTTGCTCTCAGCTATTTTCAGCGGCAATTCAAGGAAAGCATTTCGACTCACCAGGAGGCGCTCCTTTCATCCATTGCCGACGACCTGGACAAAAAACTCCTCTTTGCCCAGAAGTCGCTTCAGGCGTTTGCCCCGAAACTGACGCGGGATGTGCTCCGGAATGAGGATGATCTCCAGGAAGTCCTTGACGGCAAGACCACCCTGCATCTTCTGTTTGACGCCCTTTTCGTCTTCACTCCCGACGGAAAGATGCTAATTGAAAGCCCCCGGAAGCTCGAAATCAGGGGGCATGATTATTCCTACCGCGAGTATTTCAAGAAAACCGTTGCAACCGGCAAGCCTCAGATAAGCGCTCCCTTCGTCTCAACCTACGCGCCGGGCCATCCGGCGGTCATGCTGACCTATCCGTTGTTTGACGCCAATGGCCGGCTGACGGCCATCCTTGCCGGCCATGCCGATCTGCTTGGCGAAAATTTCCTGACGGACGTCGGGAACATGCATATCGGCAAAAGCGGATATGCAGTGCTGGTTGACGGGAACCGGAGACGGCTCGTGCACCCTGACAAGTCACTCATCATGCAAGTGGTCACGTCAGGGAGCAACCCGCTTTTCGACCGGGCCATGGCCGGCTTCGAGGGGAGCGGCGAGACGGTGAACTCCAGTGGGGTTCCCGTTCTGGCTTCCTACAAGCACCTGCGTTCCGTGAACTGGCTCCTCACGGCGGTCTACCCCCTTGAGGAGGCATATGCTTCCCTCAACCGGGCCCGCACGTATTTTGTAACTGCCTTAGTGCTGGGTATCGTCCTGATGCTCCTGGTGAGCTGGTATGCCATGCAGCGGCTGATTCTGCCGCTTTCGCGCCTCACCGGCCATATCAAGGCATTGACCAACAGCTCCGATGGGCGGACACCGGTGCCCGTGGAGTCCCACGATGAGATAGGCACCCTCGCCACGGCATTCAACACCATGATGGAGGGGCTTAGGCAAAAGCGGGAATCCCTGCAGCACGCCGTTGCGCGGGCCGAAGAGGAAAGGGCGAAGTCCGAAGCCATCATCGCCGCCCTGGGGGATGGGCTCAGCATCCAGGACCGGAACTTCCGGGTTCTGTACCAGAATGAAAAGCATAAAATGATAACCGGTGGCGACCATGTGGGGCGTTTCTGCTACGAGGTCTACCTCCACAGCGACCATGCCTGCGATGAGTGCCCGGTGGCGCGGTGTTTCGCGGACGGCATGGTCCACACCCAGGAAAACCGGATACCCCTGGAGGATGGGGACAGGTTTGTGGAGGTTTCCGCTTCTCCGCTGAAGGATGCCGGGGGGGAGATCGTCGCCAGCATCGTGCTTGTGCGGGATGTCACCGAGCGCAAGCGGGCGGAGGAAGAAATCCGGACCCTCAATGCCGAGCTGGAGCAAAGGGTCCGGGAGCGGACGGTGGAGCTTCAGCAGTCGGTGAGGGAGATGGAGACTTTTTGCTACACGGTATCCCATGATCTCCGCACCCCTCTCCGGGGGATCAACGGGTTCAGCGCCATCCTCCAGCAGGATTACGCCGACCGCCTCGATGAGAACGGGATGGAAAACCTCCGGCGGATAGCCGCCGCAGCCAACCGCATGGGAGAGCTGATCGACGACCTGCTGGAGTTGTCCCGCGTCAACCGCGACGAAGTGTGCCGCCAGCCCGTGGACCTTAGCGTCATGGCCCGGGAGATTGCCGATGACCTCGCCCTGGGCCAGCCGGAGCGGAAGGTGGAGTTCGTCATCGAGCCGGACCTGCGGACAACGGGCGATCCCTCCCTGCTGGGGGCGGCACTGACCAACCTCATCCACAATGCCTGGAAGTTCTGTTCCCGCAATCCGGCTGCTCGAATCGAGGTGGGCTCCCGCATTCAAGAGGGGAGAAAGGTGTTTTTCGTGGGGGACAACGGGGTGGGGTTCGACATGCAGTATGCGAACAAGCTCTTCCTCCCCTTCCATCGGCTCCACATCAACGAGGGGTTCGAGGGGACCGGCATCGGGCTTGCCACGGTGCAGCGGATCATCGAGCGCCATGGCGGCCGGATATGGGCCGAAGGCGAACCGGGAAAGGGTGCGACGTTCTTCTTTACGGTTGCCTCTGAATAAAACACGATAAGCATTTCACCACGGAGGCACAGAGGGCACGGAGAAAGCCTGAGGGAAGTCGGTCGCCTGTTCTTTCTCCGTGTTCTCCGTTTCTCAGTGTTATGCAGATCTTTAGCGGTTAATCGAAGTCGATCCGGTAGGTGAGGTCCGCCCCCAGTTCGGCGCCTGCCTGGGTTTCGATTTCCAGCCGCCTAGTCAGCCGGTAGCGCAGCACGACCTGGTTCCGCTCGCTGAAAAGAGAGCGCCCGTAGCTCAGGTAGAGGTCGGGGGTCAGGTATTTCCCGACCGTCACCATTGTCTCGTCGATTCCCGTCGGCGTTGCCGTGCCAGTTGCCGTTCCGTTCGGCGTAACGTCGATCTTGCGGTACCCTCCGTATGACGTGCCGCGGGCAGCGGAGAAGTCGAGCACGTCGATGCCGACCCGCTGTTTTACCTGGTCCTGGAGGGCCACGGACTGCCCGGCCGACAGAAGCGCCCCTGCCGCCTTCATCAGCAGGCCGGTTTCTTCTTCGTTTCCGCTGCTCATGGGGCGCCCCAGCACGATGTAGGATAGAATCTCCGTGTCGGGCATTGCCGGTTCCGAGTAGAGCTTGATTACCGGCTGGTCCGCAGTTCCGCTCACCGTTACTCCCGCCTTCACGTCGCCTTCGGTCCGCACCGCCAGGAAATCGAGGGTCGGCCTGTCGATGGGGCCTCCGGCGTAGAATACCCGTCCCCTGACAATCTCCAGTTTTACCCCGTAAGTACTGTAGTGCCCCTTCACAACCCTTATGGAACCCGTGCTTGTGACCTCGTTCGGCCCGAGAATCGTCAGGTCTACGTTTCCTCCGAGCTGGGCATCGATTCCCGCCGCCTTGACGATTACCCGGTCGCCCAGCGTTACCCCGACCCGAATGTCGAGGGCAAGGGGAATTTCGGTCTCCCTTGGAGGGGGGGCCCCTTCAAGAACCACGTCAGAGCTGGCCGAGACGGGGCTTCCCGTCCCGGCAGCGGTTACGAGGAGTTCGGGGACCTGGAGCCGGCCCCGCACCGAAACCTTCTCCGGCGTCCCCTCAAAGGTGAGGTTCGGGGTGGCGAGCAGCCGGATTTCGGGAACGTCGATCGCCTGGAACCGTTCACCGGCCACGGTTCCCCGGTAGCGCGCCACGCGCCACTGATCGAGCCCGATTACCGCCGTGGCGGTGAGGGTTCCGGGGCCCGAGGCTGCTTTCAGCGATTCGATGGTGATCTCGTTGCCGGAAAGGCGGCCATTCATGGCAACTTTTTCGAGTTTTACCCCGGCCGGGGGGAGATATGCTCCGGCGTCGGCCAGGGCGAAGGTGCCGCCGAGCCGGGGCGACTGCCATGTGCCGTCGATGCCCAGGTCGAGATGGAGCGTGCCATGGCTTTCCTGGACAAGGCCGGGGAAGAGGGCGGTGAGGATTCCCCGCTCCCGGAAATCTCCGGCGAGGGTAGCGCTGAGCGGCCCCGCGGGATCGATGGCGGTGGGTATGCGGGCGGGAAGGGGAAGCCGGAAGGTCCCCCGCACCTGTCCGTACTCGGCGAGGGTCAGGGCAAGGTCCCCGGACAGGCTCCCGTCGCGCCAGGCCCAGGATGCGCCGGCTTGGCGCAGGCGGGTTGTATATTCCCGCATCCCGTCGTACCACCGGACGCTTCCCTCCCCCACGGCCGCTGTCCCGCCGGCGTCGATGCGGGCGCCGGGGAGGATGGTCCCCCTGGCTTCTCCGGAGAGGTTTCCTTCCAGGTCCACCGTTTGCGGGAGCCAGGGGCGCGCCAGGGCCATGTCGAGCCCCTGCCACGATGCGGTGAACTCCCCTTGGTCCGGAATGGCGGTCCGGGCCGGTTCGCGGGATACGAAGCGGGCGTCGAGGCTCCCGCCGCCGGCAATGCGCAGGCCGATCCGCGCTCCCATGCCGTCCGGTCCCCCCTGGAGGGAGAGTGTCATCTCCGGAACGGCAATCTCCTGCTTATCGGTGGTGATTGCCCCCCGGGCCGCAGCGGTTCCGGTGAAGACCAGGCGGTCGTCGGCGAGGGGGCGCGCTCCTTCCGCAAGCCCGCCGCGCCAGGTCGCGGAAATATCTGCCCGGACGTTGCCGGCGGTTATTCCCCCTCCGGGTCCGGTCCACCGGAGAGCGCCGGAGTTGAGGGCGCTGCGCCCGGTGAGGTCCAGGCGCTTGCCCGGCAGGAGGTGTGCCGTCGCGTTGCCTGAAAGACGCCCTTCAAGATGCAGTTCGGGGGAAAGCCACGGAGCTGCGTGGGCAAGGTCTACGTCCTGCCAGGTTCCCCTGACGGTTCCCTGGAGCGTTTCGCGGGCAAGGTTCGCCGAGATTTCCAGCCGTTCGCCGTTGCTGCCGGCAAGAACGAGGGGCGACAGGCCGATGGCGTCGGGGGTGACGGCAAGCGCTGCCGGTGCCGTAAGGCGCCACGCACCCACGGTATCGCGGGCGGTGAGGCCGGTTATCCGTCCCCGCCAGCTGCCGTCGGCATAGCCGCCGTCAAGGCTTGCTGCGGCGGAATATCCCCCGGAGCGGAGCTCGCCGTCGATGACGTGCCGGGGAAGGGTGCCGGAGACGGTGAGGCCGGCGGCGTCGGCCCGGAACTGTCCGGCGGCAAGTCCTGTGAGCCGGGCGTCGGCGGCGAGGGTGCCGTCGGCATCATCGGCAAGGCGGGCGTTGAAATCCAGGGCGGCGACGGTAGTGTCTCCGGCGCCCAGCTCTTTTCCGGTACCGGTGATGCCGCCGGCGAACCGGCTGTCTCTGTAGCGGGTCCATCCATCGAGGGCGAGACGGCCGCGGGTATCGGGGATGAGTCCCCCCAGGTCGGTGATGGCGGCTTCGAAGCCGATCCGTTCCCGGAGCGTGCCCCTGGCGCCGAGGTCAACCCCTTTGCCGTGGAGGGCTAGATCGTTGATCGTTACATCGTTGCCGTCGGAGTTGGCATCCAGGACCCCGGCAAGGGGGTATCCCCTCAGGCGGCTTTCTCTCAGGGCGAGCTTCACCGTCCCCTGGGGGAGGGGGGCGCCGGACCAGCGGACATCCCCCTTGAGATCCAGGTTCACGATCCCGTTCCATTGGGGTGACAGCCGCCTCGGGTCAAGGCGGTCCCCCCGCAGGGAGCCGGAGACGGAGAACCCTTCGCTCCAGCCGAGCTTAACCCCTCCGTTTACCCGTCCACCCAAAAGGCTTCCGGCCAGGGACGAGAGCTCCATCCCCCGGCCGGTGCCCGTCACGTTTGCGGCAAGGCGGGCGTTTCGCCACTCCTTGCCCGTGTTGGCCAGGTTGAAGCGGCCCCGGTACTCCTGCCAGGTGCCGTCGAGGTCGACGGTGCCTGATATGTCGGTGGCGATTCCGGTTTCCGGCTCGATGTCGAGGGATTGGAGTTTTGCCTGCAACTTCGCCACGGGATCGCCGGTGGTGAGGGTGATCGACCCATCTGCGGTGACGGTGCCGCGCCTCCCCGCCTCGGCGAGACGGACCCCCTTGAGGGTGAAGCCGGTGCGGGTCATTCCCATTTCACCACCGAGGGTTGCGGCGGGCCGTCTCCCCCCGTCGGCGGTGACGGTGATGGGGCCGGCCATCTGCTCGGGGGCGCGGGCCGGCGTGAGCCGCGTAGCGAGGGCAAGTCGGCGGAACCCTGATGCGGTATCTGTCAGGGCGGCTGCAAGGTCGGCCCGGAGTGCCGGCCGCTCGAAGCCCGCCGTCACAAGGCCGGTTATGGTGCCGAAGCCGTTTTTTGCGGAAAGCCTGCCGACGGCAAGGGTCCGGTCGTGCCAGGTGACGGTAGCGGCCATATCCCCCAGGTTGTTGAGCGGCCCGCTGCGGCTCCTGTAGCTGAGCCCGGTGATGCGGAGGGCGTCCAGGTAACCATCCATGCGGGCCGGGATGCCGGTGACGGTTGGCCAGGAGAGGTCGGGCGCGGTGGTGCTGGGTGGGGAGTTGTCCTGGATCAAGACTCCGTCAAGGGAAAGTTCCTTCACCGCCAGGGTGCCGGAGAGGAGCAGGAGCGGCTGCCACCGGAGCCGGAGCCGCTCCGCGTCAAGATATCCCTGGGGCCATGCCACCCGAACCCCCCGAAGTCGCAGATCGCGCCCCGCGCTCCCTTCCAGCTCCCTTGCCGTAATTGTCAGCGGCGTGAACCGCGATACGGCCGACAGGAGCCATCTGGCCCCCTCCGGTGTTCCCAGGAGCCAGCGTGCCGTGAGCGCGCCGGCGGCCAGCAGCGCCAGAGCCAGGATTGCGATCAGGTAGGCGGCAAAGCGTTTCACAGTTCGAACCCGATGGTCAGGTGCACCCGGAAATCGGGGTTGTCGACGCCGATCTGCCGGGCCACGTAGAGGTTGATGGCCCCGATAAGGGTGTAGTAGTGGACGCCCACCCCAGCTCCCTCGTAGAGGCGGATCTTTGAGAGGTCGTTAAAGGCGTTGCCCGTATCGTAGAAAAGGGAAACTCCCCAGTTCGTGAAGAGCGCCCGCTGGAGCTCGATGCTCCCCTCCAGGAGGTTGCGGCCGCCGACCACATCCCCCGCTGAGTTCCTTGGCCCCAGGGATTTATAGGCGTAGCCCCGCACGCTCCGGTCGCCGCCGGAGAAAAACCGCAGCGTCGCGGGCAGTTCGGCCATGGGGTCGTTGAGGAATGACAATCCACCGGCCACCCGCCCCAGGAGGGAGAGCCGCCACGGCAGCGGCACGATGCCGCTCCCTTCGGCCCGCACCTGGACAAGCCCCGTATCGGACCCCATAAACTGGTGGGTGCCGCTCCCCTCCACCATGAAGCGGTATCCCTTCGTGGGCCGGACCAGGTTGTCGAAGCGGTGCTCGGAATAGCGGATGCCGGGAAGGACCAGCAGGGAGGCGGAGTCCTCGTCTCCAACGGTGAAGCTCTCCTGGTGAACTCTCAGGAACGCGGTGCCGAGCTTCCCCTTCCCCATGCTCCGGTTCACGCTTCCTTCCAGGGCCACCAGGCGGCTGATGTAAGTTCTGACATCCTCTCGCTGGAGGTTGAGCTGCAACGCCGAGTAGGTTCTGGTGTCCCGCGCCGAGGGGATGACATAACTTGCCGCTATCCCCTGGAGCCGTTCCGAGAGGAACAGCTGCGAGTGGAACTCGTGCCCCAGGTCCAGAACGTTCAGGTGGCGATAGGTGAGGGAGCCCCTGGCTCCGGTATCGCTGCCGTAGCCGATTCCCGGCCGCAGCCGCTGGGTCGGGCCGGGCTTGAGGGTGATGGTTACCGGCACCCGGTTGTCCTTGGCCAGTTCCCGTTCGGGGGTGATGCGCACCTCGTCGAAGCGCTCCGTGTTGGCGAAGTTGAGCTGGGTCTCGCCCAGCGTGTTGTAGGAAAAGGCGCGGCCAGGCTTGATGGTGACGTGGCGGCGGAGATAGGAGTCGGGATAGCTGGGGGCTCCGGTGATGGTAACCTCGCCGAACCGGTAGAGGGGCCCCGTATCGAGAACGAGCGTGATACGGGCCTCGGTACGGTCGGGGGAGATGCGGATCTCGCGGGTGGTGAAATCAGCGTCCAGGTATCCGAGGATCATTGCCTTGGAGCGGAGCACCCCCTTGGCCTCCTCGTAATCGGGCTGGATAAGGGCGCTGCCGGTTTTGAGGGGGAAATTGCCGACAAGCTCCTTCAGGGTCGGGTTGGTGCTCCCCTCGCCGGTCAGGGATACCTGCACGTCCGATATCCTGACGCGCTTTCCCCGCTGAATGACGGCCCGAAGCAGGTATTTCCCTTCGCCGGTTTCCTCCAGGGTGGTGGTGACCCTGGCGCGATAGTAGCCGTAAGGTTCCAGGGCCGCCCGAACCCGCTCCTGGGCCTGGCCCGCGAAGCGCTCCAGCCATTTGCCGTCAACCTTCCCGTCCCGGACGAAGCCGTGGGGGAGCGCCAGGGCCTTTTCCACATTTTCCAGAGCCTCGTCCTCCACTCCTTCTATCGCCACTTCCACCGGTTCCTCGGCCCGGAGGGGAGCGGCGCAGAAAAGTAGCCACAATATTGCCGTGGCTGCCACCACCCCCCTGAGGAGCCCGGGCAGCTGGCTGCCTGTCCGGTGGCGGGGGGACGGGAAATGGATCGGGAAATGGATGGGCATTTATAGTCCTGTTCCGGATGGTTGCGTCTGTTATACGGGGAAAGTGTACCGAGTGATGCAGCGAAAGGCAATCCCCGCGTTTCCCCTTTTAACAGCCCTTCAAAAGGTGAGACACCCCCTTGACAACTGCTTTCGTCCCGTTCATGGTCAGGGTATCCCTGGAAGAAGGAGAAACATCCCATGAACTATCAGATCGGAACAGCCGGCCGTGTTGTCATTGCAAGGTTCGACCATGGCGAGGACGTCCTTGCGGGACTTGAGGAGATTGCCCGCCGCGAGGGGCTCCGCGCCGCATCCTTCAATCTTGTGGGGGCGCTCAGGGGAGGACGCTTCGTGGCCGGGCCGGAGACGGAGCATCTCCCGCCGGTGCCGGTCTGGCGCCAACTGAGCGAGAGTCACGAAGCGGTAGGCTTCGGCACCATCTTTTGGGAGGGGGAGCGGCCGAAGGTCCATTTCCACGGCTCCTACGGCAGGGGCGATGCGGTTTGCATGGGCTGCCTCCGCGAAGCCTCCGAAGTCTTCCTGGTCCTTGAAGCGGTCATCACCGAGATCACGGGAACCACTGCCCGCCGGGAACTGGACCCCGCTTCCGGGATGGTCCTGCTGAAGGTCTGATTAAAACCTGAACAAATAGAAACATGGCGCAACTGTGCAAGGCCGGAATTTTCTCCCGAATTACGTTTTTTGCCGTGTTTGTGGAGATCGATTATAAGGTTTTCTCCGTGTGCTCTGTTGCTCCGTGTTATTAAAATTGCCGTTGGAGGAAAGCCGATGAAATATCTCTGGAGTTATTCCCTGCTGGTCCCGTTTGCCCTCGTCCTGGGGCTTGCGCCGTATCCCTTCGCCCCTGAGCCCCACCTCGTAGAAAAGTCGCGCATGCTCATGAACGGCGCCCTGTCGCGCCCCATCGACATCTTCGATGTGGTCTGGCATGTGTGGCCCCTGGTGCTTCTGGGCATAAAAATCGGCCGCGACTTGGCGATGCGGATGGCGGAAAGGGGGAGGGACCGGTGAAAAAAGGGAATTCTTCCGATACCCCGCTGGTCTGGTCGTCGGAGCATGGTCGGGTTTGCCCCGGCTGCGGCAAGCCGCTGGCGGGGTGCGTCTGCAAGAAACAGCAGTCCCGTCCGGCAGGGGATGGCATCGTCCGGGTTCGGCGCGAGTCCAAAGGGCGCGGCGGCAAGACCGTGACTGTTATAACCGGTGTCCCCTTGGGGAGCGAGGGGATCACCGCCCTGGCCGGCGAGCTGAAGCGCCGCTGCGGCACCGGCGGGACGGTGAAAGACGGTAACATCGAGATCCAGGGTGATCACGCCGATCTTCTGGTGGCCGAGCTGGCGAAGCGCGGCTACACCGTCAAGCGGGCAGGGGGGTAGCCATGCAGCGAATCTGCGTCTTTTGCGGTTCAAGTATGGGGAGAAACGGCGCCTACCGTGACGCCGCGGCGGCACTGGGCCGGCTCCTGGCACGGGAGGGGATCGGCCTCGTCTACGGCGGGGCAAGCGTCGGCCTCATGGGGACCGTAGCCGACGCGGCCCTGGCGGGGGGCGGCGAGGTAATCGGCGTCATCCCCCGCGCCCTGGAGGCCAAGGAGATCGCCCATGCAGGGCTTTCGGCCCTCCACGTGGTGGAGACCATGCACGAGCGCAAGGCCCTCATGGCCGAGCTGGCCGACGGGTTCATCGCCCTTCCCGGCGGCATGGGAACCTTCGACGAGTTCTTCGAAGTGGTCACCTGGGCCCAGCTCGGCATCCACGCGAAGCCCTTCGGCCTCCTGAATGTGGCGGGGTACTACGACCGGCTGGCCGCGTTTCTCGACCACACCGTGGCCGAGGGATTCGTCAGGGGGGAGCACCGGGAGATGATTGCCGTGGAAGAGAGCCCGGAGGCCCTGCTGGAGCGGTTTCGTACTCGCCGTGCCCCGGTGGTGGAAAAGTGGCTTGATCTGGGAGGGGGTTGAGGCAATCGTAAAGTTTGGGAAATTGGTTTGCTGGTGTGTTAGAGAAAGCCTGGACAGATTTATTTATTAGAGGAAAATAGATCTGTCCCGGATTTCTCTTCGGATTTCTCTTCTCGGATTTCTCTTCTCGGATTTCTCTTCTCGGATTTCTCTTCTCGGATTTCTCTTCTCGGATTTCTCTTCGGATTTCTCTTCGGATTTCTCTCCTCAAGGAGAAAGACTATAAACATGATGAAAAAAATTGCTAATGGCCTCAGTGTTTTTGGCGTAGCCGCCTCCCTCGTGGCTTGCGGTGGTGATGGTGGCTCCCGCACGCCGATCACCGTCGATGCCGACGGTGCTGGCAAATGGAAGATTAACGGTACCATGACCGCCGAAAAAGACATCTATGATGTGACTTTTTCGCTGTTCAAGGGCAACACCCAGATCGAAGGCGCTATCTACGCCTATGAAGTCAAGGACATCAAATCCGACAACTCTCTCAATACTCTTCTTGAGCTGAACTACGGTGCTGCTGCCGATGGTGTTTATGGTCTTGACGCGACCATTTACCAGAGCAACATGGGCGAAATTTGCGCCGATGGCGAAACAACGGTCGAACTGACCGTGCGGGTGATCGGCAAGGTGTTGGGTATCAGTGCTGTGACCGGTTCCGTCGATACCTTGGATATCGAACACGAACCTGTTAATTTTACGGTTACTTGCTCCGCCGCTGCCGTAGAATCCGGTAGCGAAGAGCTGACAGATGCCGAAAAGCAAAAGCTGATCGGTGGTTGGGAAAAGGTAACCCCTATCGCCGCTCTGGTTGACACGTCCTTCGTGCTGGGTGGTGCGATTGCAGCTGTCGGTTCTTCCCTTGACTTGGATGCCAATGCTATTTACACCTCCAAGGGTGTGACTGAAACGGTGGCGAATGCGATCGACCTGATCTACAGCGGCACTGCCATTATGACCCCCTATGGTACCCAGTCCATGAACTACATGACCAAGAAGTACATGTTCTCCACCAGCGCCGCCATGATCTTCGCCGTAAGCGATGTCAGTGCCGCCAAAGCCGCCACGACTGTGAAAGATCTGTCCGCCTTTATCGATGTAGATAAGGCCCTCGACTACGTGAGCAGCTTGACTTCGGGCAACTACTACCTCGTGGTGTCCAGCGATGCCAAGCCCTACCTGATCTCCATCACCACTGTGGATGGAGACAGGCAGATCCTGACCATCAAGAGCCAGGGCGAAGCGATCAAATAATTTCCGTCCTGTTTGTTACCAGGCCGCCGCTATTCTTTGTTGTCCGTTGTCCGCGTTGTCCGGGGTCGGACCAAGCTAAGCAATTGATGCAACGTTGTTTTCTTCAAATATTGGGACTCTTTTCCCCCTTAGAACCACCTTTTCACCGCTAAAATTGAGCGTTTAAGAAGGTGGCGCGAGCGAACAGGCACTACATACCGGAGCAGGTGTGGCACATCACGCACCGATGCCGCAAGAAAGCGTTCCTTCTCAAATTTGCCTAAGACCGGCGTCGGTGGTTGTATTGGCTATTCGAGGCGAAGAAGCGGACTTGGATGCCGTGCCAGAGGAAGAAAGCTCGACGTGCAAACGGGCGGGTCATGTTTCCTGAAGGAGGAGGGGGAGTCTTACACTGCCGATTTTGTCGGTAAAAGCGAGGCTCTAAGCGTTGAAAATGTGTTCTTTTGGGCCAAATATGCTGACGCTACAGGTAGTTAGCTTGGTCCGACCCCGTTGAACGTAAAAGCGAGGCTCTAAGCGTTGAAAATGTGTTCTTTTGGGCCAAATATGCTGACGCTACAGGTAGTTAGCTTGGTCCGACCCCGTTGAACACAAGTAAATGAATAGGCATAGGCCGGTGGAGCGGTAATCCACTCACCACTCACCCTGTTGCAAACCTTCAAAATCGCCGTAACATAGCATCCATCAACGAATCCGGAGGGAACATATGACTCATATGGCAGCAACCAAACGCGTAATCATTTCGTTGGGGCTCCTGCTTATCGCATCTGCACCGGCCGATGCCTTCGTGTTTGACGTGTGGAAATCGGGCATGAAAACCGACCGGGTCATTGAAGCCGGGAAAAGGAAGGATCTTGCCGTCAAGTTGTCGGGGGGCGGGCTGTTCGCAAAAAAGGAACCGGAAGATTTGGCCGTCAAGGTCGAATACCAATGCGACACCAAGCTCATGGGATATGATGCGAAGATACTCTTTTCCTTTTCGCCCCTGACCCGGGTGCTCCACACGCTGCGTGTGACGGTAATGCTCCCCTTGTCTTCGGAAAAGGCGGACATGGATGTGCTGGCCGACGCCATTGCCCGTCAACTCGACAGTAAATACAAGGATCAGGGGGAGCTTCCTGCTGAAAACCTGATCGGGGGGCTGGTGGACAAGGTGCGTGATGTCAAGCGTCGCGCCTGGAAGGGGGGCGGCGACACGGTGACCATGGAATCGCACTGGAAAGTGATGGGTGGAGAGGTGGTCGTCCTGTACGTGAATGACAAACTGGCAGAAAAGGCAGCGGTTGAAGACCGGCGAGTCCGCGAGAAAAAGCTGGAGCGTTCATCCGGCGGCGACCGGAGCAAGTTCTAGCAGGCTGTTGAAAAACTACTGCGGGGGCCATCTGCTGCGTTGCGCGGTGCTCGCCCCCTCGCCTATCCAACTGATATGTCTCGGGTGCTCCGCTCCGTGCGCCTTGCATGTGGCCCTCCTCGCTACGTTTTTCAACAGCCTGCTAGATACTGGAGAGCCAACGCCCCGACGGGATTCCTGCCGGGGCGTTGGCGTCTGAAGCGGTTAGCACTTTTATTTCTTGATCGTGAAGGTGCCATCATCATCGGTGATGATGGTGGCGTCGAGGAAGCGGACCTTGTACCCCTTTTCCTTCAATATGGTGTAGGTCATCTCGGCCCGGGCGCCGGTGGCGCAGTGCAGGACCAGTTCCTTGTCCCTGGGGATTTCGGCCAGGCGCGCGATGATTTCTTCGGCCGGGATGTTGATGGCGCCCTTGATAATGCCCGTGTCTTCGGCTTCTTCCGCCGTGCGGACGTCAAGAATCTGGACAGTGGGGGGAATCCCCTTGGCAAAGGCCTCGAACTCGGCCACCGGGATGGTGCCGGGTTTCGGTTTGGGGGCGTACGTCACTGTGGCTGCCGGCTTGCCGGTTTCAATCCCGTAATCGGCCGCCTTCCAGGCGGCAAAACCGCCCGTCAGAATCCGCGGCCCCGGATAGCCCGCCTCAACCAGCTTCATGGCCACTTTTCGGGCGCTGCCGTCCCCTTTGGCGTCATAAATCACGATGGGGGGCTTAAGATCTTTGTTCGGGAAGGTCTTGAGGGCCTTGTCGAGGGCCTTTTCCGGAATGTTCACCGCTCCCTTGATGAAACCGGCCCCGGCGTCTTTTGGGGGGCGGACATCCAGGAGCACGAAGGAGAGATCCTTGTCGAGCCATGCTTCTTTGAGGGCCTTGGGGTCCAGGACGGTGTAGTTGCGCTTGTTCCACTCGGGGATGCCGTCGTGGAAGATTTTGACGTTGGTGTAGCCGAGTTTCTCCGCCTCACGGGCGGAGGAGGGGCTGAGCGCTCAGGTGACGCCGGCGCAGAAGTAGACCAGGAGTTCTCCCTTGTCCTTGGGGAGCTTGTCGAGGTTCTTCTGGAACGCCGGGAACGGGATGTTGATGGCGGTGGGTATGGACCCTTCCTGGAACTTGAGGGGAGGACGGGCATCCACGAGGGTGTACTTCGTTTTTCCCTTCAGCAGGCGCTCGATTGCGTCGACGGTCAGCTGCTTCTCGGCCGGCACCTTCATGGGGGGCTTGATGGAGATTTCCGAAATGCTCTTGATGCCGTCGGCCCCTTCCACGTAGGCGACCCGCACCTCGTGCCCCTTTTTGATGCCGCGCAGGGATTTCTCCACGTTGTCCGGGGCCGAGCCGTTGAGGACTTTTAGTGTGCCGCTGTTAAACCTGACCACCTCGGGACCGTTGTCCAGCTTGAGCTGGATGGACTGCGACTTCGTGGACAGAGTGTCGAAAAATGCCCGCAGCTGCCCGTTTTCCGGCGCGTGACAGATGGCGCAGGACTTGACGTCACGGGTCTTTGCGGGTGGCGGCTGGTCGGCCGCCTGTGCCGCCGGCGCAACCATCAGCGCGGCGACAGCCAGTACGGCAAGCGTGTTTCCGGTTGTGCGAATGTTCATGACAATTCCCTCTGTTCGCTGTGATTTGCCGAGCTGGGGCGATTCAGATCGGCGGCAGGACACCCCGTGGCTTGCGATCCGATTTCCGCACATTTTCTGCAACAATTATGCCTTGACTGCTGTAGGAAAGCGTTTGAGGGAATGGCTCATCCCCGCAGGTTGTGCCAGAGGTTGACCATGAAATCCTGCACGTTGGTCAGGATGGCCCGGGCCTGGGCCGAGCCACGGTTGGCCAGCTTGTCAGCAATGAATTCGGACATATCGACAATGTAAAAGTGAACCGGCCGTACGGTGCCGTCGTCAAGCACCCGGTAGCCCGGCGTCATGTTGCCGACAGCGATGGCGTGGAGCTGGGTTGCCAGGGCGATGACGGTGGTGGCGCGGCGGGCGTGGATTCGCATGGCGTCCTGGGCCTGGCGGGAGTCGGTGATGACGCCGGGGAGCGGCCCGTCATCGCGGATGGAGCCTGCCAGGACCACCGGAACCCGTCGCTCCAGGCATGCCCGGATGATCCCGTCCCGTATCCCCAGCCCGGCGATGGCCTGCTCCATGGAGCCGTGGCGAAGGACCTCGTTGATGACGTCCAGATGATTGTAGTGCCCCCGGGGAAGGAGGGCCTGGGTGTAGATGTCCTGGCCGAGGCCGGTGTGGAACAGGGCCGCCTCCAGGTCATGGGTGGCCAGGGCGTTGCCGGCCAGAAGGGCGTGGCAGTAGCCGGCCCCGATGATGCGGGCCATGGCGTCGCGGCTGTCCCGGTCGAAGGCCACGGCGGGTCCCAGGACCCAGACGATATGGCCGTTTTCCCGGTCATGGCGCAGGATGTCGTAAAGCTCGTCATAGGAGCGGGAAAAGGGGGTCTCCCTGGTGCCGCGGCTCCGGAAGGCGAACTTGTCTTCCGCCGTTTCCGTCGGGGCGTCGAACCCCGTCGTGTGGACGAATATCCCTTCCTCGCCGTTCTCCGTCCGCCCTACCACGACCCGCTCCCCTTCCATCACCAGCCGGGGCTCCACGGTCCTTAACGTATTTCCTTCAAGGATGAAGACGGCGTCCATCCTGCTCTCTGCCGCAAGAAGCCACCGCCCGCCGCCGAGGTGGACATACTCCGGGTGGTTGGACGTGGCGTGGAAACCGGCAGGGAGGACTCCGTCGCGGGGAGCCGCCTCCGTGCGGGCCGGCGGGGCTGCGGCCAGATCGGGGCGGGTGAAATCGGGGCGGGTATACGTTGGGAAGGGGGGCATGTTCGTACCTCGCTGGCATTCAAAACCCGAAAACTACGGTTGAATAACACGGAGAAACGGAGAGCACGGAGAAACCGAAACCTTGAGTCGGTTTGTTTAAGGATCGGAAGGCGATAATAAGTGTATTTCACGGGGACGCCATGGCTTTACGGTGTTTACCCGGTTCCGCTCGATGATGTGCCTGCCCGTGCCAGGTGGGGTGTTTCCTGTTAGTGGGAGACTGTCCCGATGGCGGCTTCACTCTGCCAATCGGGCACTGCCCGGCCGAGCGTGAAATAGAAGGTTGCTCCTTCCTCCACCTTTCCTTCCGCCCAGATGTTGCCTCCGTGGCGGTGAACGATCCGCTGGACTGTTGCCAGCCCGACTCCCGTTCCTTCGAACTCTTCTTGATGATGCAAGCGCTGGAAGGGAGTGAAAAGTTTTGAAACGTACCTCATGTCAAAACCGGCGCCGTTGTCTTTGACAAAATAGACGCGTTGATCGTTCTCAATGATGCCGAATTCGATCCGAGCGGTTTCTTTCCGGCGGGTGTATTTCCAGGCGTTATTCAGAAGATTCTCAAGGGCTGATCTGATAAGGGGCCGGTCTGCTTCTGCCGCCACGCCGTCGGCTATGGCAAATGTCACCTGACGTTCCGGGTTCCCTTCATGAAGCGCTGTAGCGATCTCGCTGGCAATATCGCTCAGGTCGACCATGTTGGGATGTATCGTGGCAGAGCTGGCCTGCGACAATCCCCGCAGGGCGTCAATCAGTTCGTTCATCCTGGAGGTGTTCCTCTCGATCCTTCTGAGGTATTCAAGCACCGCTTCCCCGACCGCTTCCCCGCACTCCTCGCGGACGATGGCGGTATAGCCGGTAATGCTGCGGAGGGGCGCCCGGAGGTCGTGGGTCACCGCCGAGCTGAAAGCCTCCAGTTCCCGGTTCAGCATCTCGAGGGATGCGGTCCGTTTCAACAGGACATCATTCAGCAGGGCGATTTCTTCCTGGGCCTGTTTGGACCGTGTGACTTCCTCCCGCAACTGTTCGTTGGTTGCGGCAAGGAGGGCCGTGCGCTCGGCAACCCGTTCTTCGAGAGCATGGTTCAACTGCTGCAACTCTTTTTCCGCATTCTTCCGTTCGCGAATTTCGTGTTCCAATTCGTGGTTGGTCTTTTCCAGATCAACCATCTTCTTTTGCAGTTTACGGAACAGCGCTTCGCTATATTCGCGAAAGTGCCCGTCTTCTTCCTCTTCTCCCGGTGCTCCTCCGTGGACCCCGGACTCCGTTGCGGCGAGCAGGCTACGGACAATCCGCATCAATTCTTCCGGTTCCGTAGGCTTGAGGAGAAAGCAGTCGGCACCAAGACTCAGGGCGAGTTTCCGGTCGTCTTCTTCGGTAAATGTTGCGGTGTAAAATATGAAGGGAATATTTTTCAGCCGGTCCGATTTTTTGCATTCGCGGCAGAATGCATACCCGTCCATGACCGGCATGAGAATATCGCTGATGATGAGGTCGGGGGGCGAGTTCCGGGCCATTGACAGCGCCTCGGCCCCATTTGGCGCGGAGAGTACCTGAAAGCCATTGGCGGAAAGTAAAACTTCCAGCATATAGAGGTTTTGCTCGTTGTCGTCGACAATCAGAATTCGTGACATGCGCGGTCTCCGTTAAACGGTCAGGAGGGGAGGTGTTCCCTTACCTGCTGCATGAATGTGTCTGGATTGATGGGTTTCTCAAGATAGCCCGTACAACCTGCCAGCAGCGCCTTTTCACGGTCGCCGGCCATGGCGTATGAGGTGACGGCGACTATGGGAACTTCTGCCAGGGCCGGGTTGGCCCTGAGGTTGCGGGCTACGTCGTATCCGTCCATTTCGGGCAGCTGGATGTCGAGGAGTATGAGTGCCGGCCTGACCCTGCCGGCAGCGGCAATCCCCTCGATCCCGTCCCTGGCGGCAAAGACTTCATAGCCGTGCTTTTCCAGAATGAATGTCAGCAGGTACAGGTTCTGATCATTGTCTTCGATGATGAGGATTTTGTTTTCCACGGCATAATCCTTTCGGTTGAGCTATGCAGTTCGTGCAAAACGTAAGGGGAAGGCCTCCGGCATGATTTTCGATGTTATTGACTCGGTGAATAAATATTCAAATTTACTATAATTTGTGATATACTTCGGGCATGAAAACTACAGATGCCCGCAAGCTAAATCAAGAAACACAGTATGAACTTCGCAAGCAAGTCGTTCGTCTCAAAGAAAAAGGCGAACTGGACAATCAAGCCATTTCAGAAATCGTCGGTTTGTGTTCAACCTACATCAGTACGATCTGGAAAAAGTACCAACGTGGCGGTCTGGATGCCATCAAGCCAGGGGTTCGTGGTCGCCGTCACGGGGAACAACGAGAACTGACAGCCATGCAAGAGGCTGATATCCAGAAGTTGCTAGTCGATAAGACGCCCGATCAGTTGAAATTGTCCTTCGCACTCTGGACCCGTGATGCCGTACGGTTGGCAATCAAGCAACATTACGGCATAGATTTGCCGCTACGAACCATCACCGACTATCTGAAGCGGTGGGGCTTTACCCCTCAGAAACCGACGAAAAGAGCCTACGAGCAAAACCCAAAGGCGGTTCAACAGTGGCATGAGACGGTCTACCCCCAGATTCAGGCCCGCGCCAAACAGGAAAAGGCCGAAATTCACTGGGGTGACGAGACCGGCATTCAGAACGATGCTTACAATACCAAAGGTTTTGCCCCCAAAGGGAAAACGCCAGTCGTGCGAATTAACGCCACGAAAAGCCGGGTCAACATGATCTCATCCATTACAAATCAGGGGAAAGTCCGGTTCATGATGTACCGGGAAACCATGACTGCCCAGGTGCTGATTAAATTCATGTCTCGGTTGATCAAGGATGCGGGCCGCAAGGTGTTTCTGATTTTGGACAACTTACGGGTGCACCACAGCAAAATGGTCAAAGACTGGCTGTTGGAGAACAAAGACCAAATCGAGGTCTTTTATCTCCCCTCGTACTCGCCGGAACTCAATCCCGATGAGTATCTCAATGGGGACCTCAAGCATTGTATCCGGTCTGGGCTTCCTCCTCGATCAGAGAAGGAACTGACCAAGAAAACCAGATCATTCATGCGAAAACTTCAAAATAGGCCACAACATGTCCGAAACTACTTCAGGCATCCAAAGATCGCCTATGCTGCCTGATTTGAACGTTTAATCACCGGAGCAATAACGCATGCATGCCACAGATGCACATGGGGATGATTTTGTGATACGGTAGTATAAATTTAAAGTTTTACAATCCTTATATCGTTGGTTTCCGGATCGCGGGCCGCCGTTTTTGCGGCATCGAATTTCGCCATGTCAGCTTGATGCTGGGCTTGATTGCCGGAGTATACATGATGATTACAAAGTTCAGTACACCGTTTCGAATCCAATTGCCAGCGCTTTTCGTGATGTTGCTCATCGTGCAATGTATTGCAATTTCTTCGGCGGGGGCCGATGCGAAGCTTGTGACCGTCGGCGTTTATGAAAACCCCCCCAAGGTATTCACTGACGAATCCGGCAAGCCATCGGGCATCTTCATCGATATTATCGAGCATATCGCGGAGACGGAAGGATGGAATCTGCGCTATGTGCGCGGCACATGGGCTGAAGGGCTGGCTCGTCTGGAAAATGGAAAGATCGATCTGATGCCGGACGTGGCATACACTACGGAACGCGAGAAAATTTACTCCTTCCACAAGATCCCGGTGCTCACCGCCTGGTCTCAGGTGTACGCCCGCAAAGGGAGCGGGATCCAATCGATACTGGACCTGAACGGCAAGCGGGTGGCCGCCCTGGAGCAGACGATTCAGCTTGAAACCTTCAGGAGGCTTGCGAAAGGGTTCGAGCTGAATATCACCCTTGTCCCCGTTGCCGATTACAAGACTGAGTTTGACATGATTGCCAAAGGCAAGGTCGATGCCGGCGTCACCAACCGCTTCTACGGATTGAGCCATGCAAGGGAATCCGGGCTCGAAGATACGCCGATCATGTTCGACCCGGCCACTTTCTTTTTCGCTGCCCCAAGGAACGAGCACGGCGAATTGCTGAAAGTCATCGACCGTTACCTCTCGGACATGAAAAAGGATCCCCGGTCGCCCTATTACGCATCACTGGAACGTTGGACATCCGAAAAGGTCCGTTTTGAACTGCCGGTATGGCTGCAAGTTTTGGGCCTGGTTCTGGTCGTGACGGTGATAGTGATGGCTGCCGGGTTTACTTTGTGGACCCGGACGCTGCGGCGTACCGTCAAGCTGCGTACGTCGCAGCTGGAGCAGGAGTTGGCCGAGCGTAAGGCTGCCGAAGAAAAGTTGCGGAAATACCGGGAGGGGCTGGAGGATCTTGTGGCCGAGCGGACTGCCGAGCTCGCCGTCGCCAAAGAGCGGGCCGAGGCGGCCGATCAGCTGAAATCCGCCTTTCTTGCCACCATGTCCCACGAACTGCGCACCCCTCTCAATTCCATCATCGGTTTTACCGGCATTCTCCTGCAGGGGCTGGGGGGACCCATTAACGCCGAACAGTCAAAACAGTTGAACATGGTCAGGCGTAGCGCCAATCACCTTCTCAATCTTATCAGCGACATCCTGGATATTTCAAAGATCGAAGCGGGGCAGCTGAAGATATCCCCTGAGCCCTTCGAACTGGCGGACTCAATTGAGAAAGTCGTCCAATCCGTAAGCTCTCTGGCGGACAAGAAGGGGCTGATGCTGTCCCTGGAGATTGCCGAGGATGTGGGAAACATCGTCAGCGACCAGCGGCGGGTGGAGCAGGTGCTTCTGAATCTGCTCAGCAATGCCGTGAAATTTACCGACCAGGGGGCGATTGTTGTCCGTTGTTCCCGTAATTCTGACTGGTACGTTACCAGTGTCACCGACTCCGGCATCGGCATCAAGGCCGACGATATGGACAGCCTGTTCAAACCGTTTCACCAGGTTGATACCGGTTTGAGCCGAAAATACGAAGGAACTGGGCTGGGGCTCTCCATCTGCAAGCGGCTGGTCGAGTTGATGGGTGGGAGCATTTCGGTTGAAAGCCGTCAAGGGGAGGGGAGCACCTTTTGTTTCATGCTTCCGGCTGTGCCGGGCTAGTCTCCCGTGCGCAACATCCATCATTTCCTGAGTTTAAAATTTTTATCAAGTAAACCCCCCGGACCGGCCTTTGTCAATGGCACCGCCTGCATCGGGCGCTTCCTGTGGTACCATTTTCGGCAAGGAGGGACGCCATGAAGCGGAAACGGATCATCATCATGGGGGCGGCGGGGCGGGACTTCCACAATTTCAACTGCTGCTTCCGGGACAACTACGCCTATCGGGTGGTTGCCTTCACCGCGGCTCAAATTCCCTATATCAGCAATCGGCGCTACCCGGCGGAGCTGGCCGGAAAGCTCTATCCCCACGGTATTCCCATTTTTCCCGAAGAGCAGCTGGAAGCGGTGATTCGCCGCCTCAGGGCGGAGCAGGTGGTGTTCGCCTACAGCGACATTTCCCACGAGCGCCTCATGCACACGTCATCCCAAGCATTGGCCCGCGGCGCTGATTTCGTCCTGCTGGGGCCCGACGCCACCATGCTCAAAAGCCGGCTCCCCGTGGTGTCGGTCTGCGCGGTGCGGACCGGGTGCGGCAAGAGCCAGGTGGTCCGCTACTTCTGCGACATCCTCCGGGAGCGGGGAATCCGCCCCGTGGTGGTGCGCCACCCCATGCCCTACGGCGACCTTGCCGCCCAGGCGGTGGAGCGTCTGGACCACGGGGCGGACCTGGACCGCTTCCACTGCACCATCGAGGAGCGGGAGGAGTACGAGCATCTCCTGGACCACGGGGCCATAGTCTACGCCGGGGTGGACTACCGGCGGATCCTGCGGCGGGCCGAGAGGGAGGCGAAGCTCATCATCTGGGACGGCGGCAACAACGACCTCCCCTTCTTCCGCCCCGATCTGGAAATCGTGGTGGCGGATCCCCTGCGGCCGGGTCACGAGACCTCCTGGTATCCGGGGGAGGTGAACCTGCGCCGGGCGGAAGTGGTGGTGGTGAACAAGGTCAATGCCGCCGATCCGGCGGCCGTAGCGGCGGTGGAGGGGGCGGCGCGGCGGGCGAACCCGTCGGCCCGGCTGGTGCGGACGGATTCGGTCATCACGGTGGCCGAAGGGGAGCGGATCAGGGGGAAGCGGGTGCTGGTCATCGAGGACGGTCCCACCATCACCCACGGCTCCATGGCCTCCGGCGCCGGCCTTGCCGCGGCCCTGCAGCACGGGGCCGCGGAAGTAATCGACCCCCGTCCCTGGGCGGTAGGGTCCCTGCGGGAGGTCTACGCCGCCTGGCCCCACATCGGCCCGGTCCTCCCTGCCATGGGTTACAGCCCCGCCCAGGTGGCCGACCTGGCCCGGACAATGGAGGCAGTGCCGTGCGACCTGGTAGTCGCCGCCACCCCCATCGACATCGCCCGTCTCATCGGCACGGGGCGACCGGTGCTGCGGGCCTTCTACAACGTGGCCGAAAGTGGGGGGAAGCCCCTTCGGAGGGTGTTCGAGTCGTTCTTGGACAGTCGTTCCATCCGGTAAGCGAGCCCTACATCTCCACCCGCGTCACCACCCCCTGAAGCTTGGCCGCCGGAATCCGGTAGAACTGGACGAAGTTCGGGGTCTGGCGCTTGAGGGTGGCAAAGAGCTTCCAGATCGGGTTGTCGGTGGCGATATCCTCGACGCCGTAGAAGATGACCTTCTCGCTGATGCCGTTTTCCTTGAGCCTTGCCTCGATATCCAGAATTTCCATGTAGCCGGCCTGAATCTCGAAGACGTCGATACCCGTGGCCAGGCCGGTCTTGAGCATTATCTCCTGGCCGAAGGGTTCGTCGGTGCGGACGATGGAGATGAGGACGTTGCGCTCATAGATGATGTTGCTGCGGATGATGCAGTGCACCACGTAGGGGGGGACGGTATTCCACTCCTTCACGAAGAAGAGGCCGGTGCCGGGGATGTTTTTACCCTTGGCGTAAATCTGTTCGTAGGCGAAACGGAAAGTTTCGAAGTCCAGGGGCTTCAATGCCCGGTAGAGGGCCCGTTGCCCCCTGGTCCAGACGAGGATGGTGACAAAGGGGATCGATGCCAGAACAATGGACCAGTAGCCGCCGTGGGGAATCTTGTTCATGCAGGAGACGAAGAAGATCAGGTCCACCAGCGTGATTACGACGGCAAGGGGAACTTTCCACTTTTTGGTGGTGCGGGAGAAAATCATGATCATCATGATGCCGGTGATGGTCATGGTGCCGGTAACCGCCAGACCGTAGGCCGCCGCCAGGTTCTCGGATTTTTTGAAAAGGAGCATGATGAAGAGCACCGCCAGCATCAGGATCCAGTTGATGGAACTGATGTAGATCTGGGATTTGAGGTGCGTGGAGGTGAAGTCCACCTTCAGCAGCGGCATGATGCGGGTGGTTATTCCCTGGTAGACCACGGAGAATACCCCGCTGATCATGGCTTGGGAGGCGATGATGGTGGCGAGGATGGTGAGGATGAGGAACGGGATGTAGAGCTGTGGCGCCTGGTGCTGCACCATGCCGAAGAGGTAGTTTTTCGCTTCGGGGTGGGAGAGGAGGAATACCCCCTGGCCGAAATAGTTGATGATCAGGGCGGTGAAGGCGAAATACCAGGCCCGCAGAATCGGCTTGCGCCCCAGGTGCCCCATGTCGGCGTAGAGGGCCTCGCCGCCGGTGGCGCAGAGAATCACCTCCGAGAGGACGAAAAAGCCGGCCAGCCCGTGGTGGAGCATGAAGTTGAGGGCATAGTGGGGGCTCACCGCCGCCACTATGGAGGGCATGGTAACGACTGACGTGAGGCCCGAGATGGTGAGGGACGTGAACCAGACCACCATGATGGGGCCGAATGCCCCGGCCACCTTGTCGGTCCCCTTGAATTGAACGACGAAGAGCCCCACGGCGATAATGGCGGCGATGAGGATGAGGGTTCCCTGCTGCGTTGCCTCCAGGCCGGGGATGAGGACCATCCCCTCCACGGCCGAAAGGATGGAGATGGCGGGGGTGATGACCCCGTCCCCCAGCAGAAGGCAGACTCCGATGTAGGATAGAAATACCACGAAGCCCAGCTGTCGCCCCGACTTGAGCATCCGCACCAGGATTTCCTTAAGGACGATGGTTCCCCCTTCGCCCTTGCGCCCCAGGCTCATGGCGAGCCAGGCATACTCGGCGGTGACGAGGATGGTCATGGTCCAGAATACCAGGGAGAGGATGCCGAAGACGTTGTCCACGGTGGGTTTGGTGAGGGCGAATATGACGGTGAGGGTGTAGATGGGGCTCGTGCCGATGTCGCCGAACACCAGCCCCATTGATTTGACAATGCCCCCCCAGTATGAGCTTCCTTCAGAATGATTCATTGTGTGCCTCCCGGATGATATGCGTGAAGGGTCGGGAAACGGAAAAGCCGCCGGCCGCCGCCGGCGGCCATCTAGCCGCTGTCGTGCCCTTCCAGTTGCCTACGAGGTTAGCTGACGGGCTCGAGGCTGAAAGTCCTCTATCCGGCGGCTGTGCCGGAACTCGCCCCAAAAGTGGTTCCCCCGCATCCTTTCATCAGAACGGATCTCGGCGTACGTGATTCAGTTGTCGTGGTGCTCTACTCGGCGGTTTTCAGGCGATATCCCACTCCCGGCTCGGTGATGATGAATTTGGGTCGAGATGGGTCCCGCTCGATCTTTTTCCGCAGATTGCTTATGGTGACCCGGAGCACGTGGGGCTGCTCATGGTGAGCGATTCCCCATATCTGCCTGAGGATCTGGCTGTGGGTCAGCACCTTTCCCGCATGGCTTATCAGCAGCCGCAAGAGGTCGTACTCCGTGGGGGTCAGCTGGATCTCGGTTCCGTCCAGGATCACCCGGCGCAAGTTGAGGTCCACGAGCAGGTCGCCGCTGGCGAATACCGGCTCGGACTCGGATGTGGCGGCGCGCCGCAGGGAGGCCCTGATCCGGGCCAGCAGTTCGCCCACGCCGAAGGGCTTCGATAGGTAATCATCCGCTCCCGCGTCCAGGGCAGCCACCTTGTCGCTCTCCCGCTCCCGTACCGACAGGATGATGATGGGCACCTGCGACCATTCCCGGATCCGGCGGATGACGTCGATGCCGTCCAGGTCGGGGAGCCCCAGGTCAAGGAGGATCACGTCGGGTCTGAACGCGGCGGCGGCGGACAGCCCGGCGTGCCCGGTCGCCGCCTCGTGGAGGCTGAATTCCTCCGACGACAGGGCGGAATGGAGAAATCGGCGGATGGCGGCCTCGTCGTCGATCACCAGGAGGCGGTGCCCGCTACTTTTTTCAGCTGCTGCGGTCATGGCTTCTCGCTAACCGGTTGCGTCAACGGCAGGAGGATCTCTATGCGAAGCCCTCCTCCGTTACGGTTTTCTCCCCTGATTTTGCCCCCGTGGGCTTCCACAATCCCCTTGCAGATGGAGAGACCCAGGCCGGTGCCGCCTACTCTCTCGGGGACCGGGATGCGGTAGAACTTGTCGAAGAGTCGGCCCAGTTCATCCGGGGGGACGCCGGGACCCCGGTCCGTCACCTCCAGGCAGAGCCACCCCTCTCTGACCGATGCCTGAATTTCAATAGGACTTTGTGCCGGCGCGTACTTGTTGGCATTGTCCAGAAGGTTCACGAGCACCTGGTTCATGAGCACCATGTCGAGGGAAACCAGCGGCAGTCCGGGGGAAAGCTCAACGGTAACCTCCCGGTCGCCGAGGCGCTTTTCCATGGCGGCCAGGGCGCACCCCACCAGTTCCTGTATGTCGCTCGGCTCCATATTCAGCCTGATGGCGCCGGCTTCGATGCGAGTCATGTCGAGCAGGTTGCCGACGAACCGGTTGAGGCGCTCCGCCTCGTCGAAGGCGGTTTCCAGGAGTTCCCTCCGTGCCTGGTCGCTTAGCCGTTCCCCTTCCCCCTTCAGGGCGGACAGGGCTCCGGTGATGGAAACCAAGGGGGTCCGCAGGTCGTGGGAGATGGAGTTGAGCAGCGCCCGTTCCAGGTTCTCCCTGGCCTGGAGGATGCGTGCCTGCTCCGCCTGCCGGGAGAGGCGCGCCTGTTCCTGGGACTGCTCCCGAACTTTGGCCACTAGGGAGCTGATGATGACCCCCACGACGAATAACCCGAAGAAGGTTATCAGATATTCCTTGTCGGCGACGCTGAAGGTAAAGCGTGGCGGGACAAAGAAAAAATCGAAGGCCAGTACCCCCAGGAACGCCGTGGCGATGGCCGGCCGCAGCCCCAGTTTCACTGCTGCTACGACAACTGCCAGCTGGTAGACCATGACCATGTTGGTCGGCACCAGATAGGGGCGGATAACCTCGCAGACCAGCGTGGCAATGACCACTAGCACGAGGCTGAAGATATAACCGGTTGCGGCACCGAAAAGGTTCACTGGTATGTCCCGGGAGCGGCTTGGTAGGTTGCGTCCAGAGTACCAGTTTTTTTGGCGTTCCGCCACTGTCGTGGAAAACATCATGCCATTGGGGGCGATTCTTGCCGGCGCACTTTCAAGAGAGTCCAGTATCCTGCATCTGCATCGTACACCGCGACCTCCCCTTTTCCGTATGGGGGCGGAGCGATGGCCGTTATACCAGGTTCTGTTGTCGTCGCGTTATCTTCCTGAAAACCCTCGCCCTGGTAGATACCTGTTTCCGTGCAGTAATAGTAGATACGCATGATGCAAGGCCTCTGTAATATCCCGCTGGTACCTGATATAGACTAAATGCAAGCATAGAAGATGTGGCGTAAAATGGGTGTCAAGATGGGGAGGAAGTTCATAAAGATTCCATAAAGACGGAGATTCGTTGACGGGGAGATGCGCCGAAGCACTTCGGCGTGTATACTGTTGAACCAAATAATTCGTGTGTTGAGGGGGGATGATCCATGGGTACTGCACTGGAAGCACTTTTGATAGCCAAGGGGGAGAAGGAGGTCTCTCTTCTGCCGAAAATGGCCAATCGCCACGGCCTTGTGGCCGGGGCCACCGGCACCGGAAAGACGGTGTCGCTGCGGGTTCTGGCCGAGCGGTTCAGTTCAATCGGCGTGCCGGTATTCATGGCCGACATGAAGGGAGACCTGTCGGGGCTGGCCCTGCCGGGGGACGAGAACCCCAAGGTGGCCGAACGGGTGGCGAAGATGGGGCTGGAGGGGTTCGCCTACGGCGGTTTCCCCGTGGTTTTCTGGGACGTCTTCGGTGAGCAGGGGCACCCGGTCCGGACCACGGTATCGGAGATGGGGCCGCTCCTCCTGTCGCGTCTCCTGAACCTGAACGATGTCCAGAGCGGGGTCCTCAACGTCATCTTCAAGGTGGCCGACGACAACGGCCTGCTGCTCCTGGACTTCAAGGACCTCCAGGCCATGGTCCGGCACGTGGGGGACAACGCCGCCGAGTTCCAGACCGCCTATGGCAACATCTCCGCCGCCAGCATTGGCGCCATCCAGCGGAATCTTCTTGCCCTGGGAGAGCAGGGGGCCGACCGGTTCTTCGGGGAGCCGGCCCTGAACCTCCAGGACTTCATCCAGACCGACTCCGACGGCCGGGGGGTAATCAACATCCTGGCCGCCGACAAGCTGATGCAGTCGCCCAAGCTCTACGCCACCTTCCTCCTCTGGATGCTCTCGGAGCTTTTCGAGCAGCTCCCCGAGGCCGGCGACCCGGAGAAGCCGAAGCTGGTTTTCTTCTTCGATGAAGCCCACCTCCTCTTCGACGACGCCCCCAAGGCCCTGGTGGACAAGATCGAGCAGGTGGTGCGGCTCATCCGCTCAAAGGGGGTGGGGATCTACTTCGTGACCCAGAACCCCGTGGACCTTCCCGACACGGTGCTGGGGCAGTTGGGGAACCGGGTCCAGCACGCCCTGCGGGCCTTCACCCCCAAGGACCAGAAGGGGGTAAAGGCCGCGGCCGAAACCTTCCGGGCCAATCCGGGGCTCGACGTGGCAACGGTCATCACGGAACTGGGGGTAGGGGAGGCGCTGGTGTCGGTCCTGGACGAGAAGGGGACCCCAACCGTGGTGGAGCGGGCCCTGGTCTGTCCCCCCCAGAGCCGCTTTGCCCCCCTTTCCGGCGCCGAGCGGACGGCGGTCATAGCCCGTTCGCCCCTGGCGGGATTCTACGAAAAGGTTGTGGACCGGGAGTCGGCCCACGAGGCGCTCCAGGCAAAGGCCCAAGCTGCCGCCGCGGCCGCTGCCGCCGAGGCTGCTGCGGCACCGGCGCCGGTGCAGGGGGGCAGGAGCGAAGTGGCCGGCCAGGTGGGGACGGTGCTCGGGGCCTTTGCAAAAAGCGCGGCCCACGCCATCGGCAGCCAGGTGGGGCGCCAGATCATCCGGGGGGTGCTGGGGTCAATCTTTGGGGGAAAGCGGCGATAGCGTCAGGCCGCAGCTTGATGGCACGCAAAAAGGGCGACCCCCCGTGGGGCCGCCCTTTTTGCTGTCTTGCAGGAGGGAATGCTACTTCGTGGTTCTCAGCCCCCGTTCGGGACGGCTGAAGGCGTGGCAGAAGGAGCAGTCGTACTGCTTGCTTGCCACGTGCTTGCTGTGCACCGATGTGAAGCCAGGGTTGGATTTGAAGCTGTGGCACTGGATGCAGACTACAGACTCTGCCCCTTTGAGGGTGTAGCCGAGCTGTTTCAGGTTCATGAGGGCCGTGGAGCCGTGGCAGTCGGTGCAGGCTAGGGCTTTGTCCTTGGTCTTAACTTCGTGGTTCAGCACCTGGTACTCGTCGGTGGTGACCATCTGGTAGGGAGCGCCGGCGGTGAGCCCAAGGTTCACGAGCCCCGAGTTGATGGCGTTGTAGAGGTTGCCGGTGGCGAAGTAGACGCTGGTGTCCACCGGGATCAGCTGATTGGTCAGGGTTGCCAGGGGCTGGCTGGCGGTCTTGTACTTGAACGGATAAAGCTTGGCCTTGGGATCGTTGATCCCGCCCAGGGGACGGCTGACCGGGTAGTTGCCGGTGGCCGGGTCGGGAGTAGCGATATCGAAGAGGTCGTAGGCCCAGGAGGTGCCGTTCCAGAAGGTGTAGACCGGTGTCAGGTCGTTCTGCATCTGCATGAGCGGATGGTAGGTGCCGGTAGTCCCCAGGTGGGGCTGCTGCCAGTCGCGGAATACTTCGGTGGCCTCGGTGGCGGCGGTGTCGAAGGCGTTGCGGGCATAGGTCCCGATATGGCAGGTCTGGCAGGCGACCCGGGCCATGTGTTTGTTGATGTCGGTGGTGGCGTGGCCGCCGGTGCCGGTTTTGGTGGCATGGCAGGCGGTGGTGGCGCAGCTCACCGGCATGGCGCCTTCGGTCGGACGAAGGTCGCTGCCGCGGCCGGGGATCTGGTGTTCGCTGGTTGCGTGGCACCCCTGGCAGGTGAGGTTGGCACCGGTAGTAGCCATGTGGACGTCATAGGCGCGGTCGGTGGTGCTGCCGTGGGCCAGGGCCAGGTCGCCCCGTTTAACGCCGTCGCCGCCGCCGGCCGTGGCGTGGCACTGGAGACAGCTGGCGCGGGTAGGCTTGTGGACGGTCTGCACCGCCTGGTCCATGGTGATGGTCATCTTGGCCGTATCGGGGACCATGACGCCGTTTACTTTCACCCGCTTGTACTTCTCCTGGTGACAGACGAGACAGTCGATGTTCTCCCGTTGGGCCTGGTCGGAGGTGGCGGTGGGCTGTGCGCCGCGTCCCACGTGACAGTTGCTGCAACTGTTCCAGTTGCCGGTGATGTTGATGCAGTAGGCATTCATGGCCCCGGCAATCTTTCCGCCGCCACCGTTGTGGTTGGTGATGGCCGGCGTGGCCCCCTTCCATTGGTAGTGGACCGAGGCGTGGACTTGCGTTGCCTGGGCGCTGTGGCAGGCAACACAGGTGCCGGCGCCATTCCATGTGATGTTCGCGTGGGGGGTGCCGGTGGTGGGGGGAGCGTCCTTGACGACACTGAACGAAACCGAACCCTCGCCACTGCCGCTTGTTGCTTCGAAGGCCGTCAGTGCCCGCCAGGTGCCGGTTGGCGCACTGGAGGCGAGAGTGTGCTTGTAGGAATAGGAGCCGTTGCCCGTGCTGGTCATGGTTCTTTTCGCGACCGTTACTCCCTGGGGATCGATGATTTTCACTTCGCGTTTCTTTGCCGTCGTCACCGGTTTGCCGTCGGCCGATGTTACAAGGGCGGTGACCAGCACCGCATTGCCCTGAAGGTATGATGTCTTGTCGGTCGTCATTTTAATGACCAGGTTTGCCGCGCAGGCCAATGCCGGGACCACCAGGATCGCCAGCATTGCCACACAAAAGTAAAGATACCGATAGGTAAAACGTTTTTTCTGCATACGGTTGGCCTCTTCTCATACGGCTCGGTCGCCGCCACGGTGCTTGAGGTTCGTTGTTGAAGTGAACGTTTCTTTTTGGGTATCTGACGACACGGTTTTAGGTGGATCGTTGTCAATCCCGCGGCTTCATTTCTTTGTCGTACGGTTGTCGGTTGGGTTTCACCTCCCTTCGGTTTCGCTATAACAAGACGCAAAAAAGCCGGGGCCTTGGTATCGTCCGTAGAAACGATAGTTCGGCGACCCGGCTGTCTCGGTGAGACCCAATGGGTTTTCCGTCCCATCCTCGCGGATGGTTTAGTATTGTCGTCTATCTCTGATATGAGGTTGTTACGCTGCTGTAATTGATACCGTATTTATCATATCGGAATATTAGAATGCAACTTTAATTTTTTTTGCATTATGGGACGAAAAGGCCGGAAACCTGCCGAAATCATTTCGTGCTTCGGTTTCCGGCCTTTTGTTATGGGTGGAACGAAAACATTGCTGCCAGAGTCGCCTCTTTGTTATGGCGTTGATCCTTACCGCGCAAAATATCCGTCGGTGAGAGTCTTCATAAAGAGGACGATGCTGTCCACCTGCGGACGCGGGAACATGTTCAGCGGTGCGCGGTTTGCATCCACTTCCGGCGGAGGGAACAGTGTGGTCATGCCGCTGCCTGCGCCGCCACCCATGCCGTTATCCATGGCAGCACGCCAGTGGTAGAAGAAAACGATGTCATCGATGGATTTGAAGAAACCGTTATGGCCGTAAGACTTCACGAAATCCGGTGCGGGACGCTGGTCCACGTTGCGCAGGGTCGGCACCTTATGCTTGCCCATCTCCGGTCCATAGACCGTTGCCTCATATCCGGCGCTCTTCAGATAGCCTCCCAAGCCGTAGTCAACCCAGTTCACGCCATCGGGGTTCCACTTGGGAGGCATGGTGTAGAAGGGGTTTTGGGGGTTTTTCGGGGTGCCGATATTGCTGTAGCTGAAGTTGGTGAAGAGCGGATAGCCGTTGGGGCCGGGCGTAAGGGTGTGGCAGGCGGCGCAGTCCGCACGATTCGGGTCGTTGAATGCTGCCAGTCCCTGGAGTTCGCCGTCATCCAGCCCCAGGCCGCGGAAAGCCGTCCAGCGATTGGGGTCTGTTCCTCCGCCGGGGCATCCCATGGCGCCACCTGCGCCGCCACCACCCATGCCGCCGGTACCGCATTTGATCTTTGAGACATCCTTGCCGGCGGCAACGGCATTATCCCAGAACATGTCGAATTTCGAAGTGAACGGATTGACCTCCGAGCTCCGTTCGTAGGCTGCCACGGAACGGCCGATTTTTTCGTACACACCCTTCACATCGCTGGCACAGTTGAGGGTGCCGGCTCCCCACACTTCCTCGAAGAGGGGGGCGTAGCTGGATCTCTTTACTTTGATGCAGAGGACCTGGGCGTTGGGAATGGCCTGCTCCAGGGGGTTCAGGTACGGGCCCTGGGCCTGTTCGGCCAGCGGGTCGCCGAGGACTGCACCCGTTGCCCGTCCATCCCAGAACATGCCGCCGGACCAGCTTCCCGTAGCTTCATCATAGCTTAGCGGCGGACTGTCGCCGGCATATGTTGCGGTAGGTGGCTTGCGATTTCCGTAATGATTGGGAATGGCGCCTTCGTAAATGGCCAGGCTTGCATTTTCGGTTGAGTCCGGCCCCGTGAAGCCCGCCTCGGGTGCATGGCAGCTGGCGCATGACTGGGTGCCGTTGGCCGACAGGCTCATGTCGAAGAAAAGTTTCTTGCCGAGGGTTTCCTTTTGATTCAGGTCTGCCGCCGATGGAGCCATTGTGACTCCCAGCAGGAATGCACCAGTCAGCGCCGTGGTCCTCATTAATTTCATGTTCATTCTCCTTTCAGTGAAGTTGCATATTCGTTGTGGATGGCTGTTGAAACATTGTATTGGTTTAATGCTTTTTTGCTTATAGGGGTATTGCCGTATTTATTGTGAGTGAATTGAGAAGGCGATAATCAGAGTTAGTCTTAAAATTTGTGCGTAAATAAATTGCGGTTGGTTTTATGCCGTAGCTCGGCTGATTGTGCAGGACAATTGTGGAGCATCGAGGATTGTTGGATTGAGGGCCGGAGATGGCGTGAATGCCGGCAGGGAGGACGCCCCGGTTAACCGATCTTGAAACGGTATGTTGCAGTCTTTGGATAATCGGTGGTGCCGTTGCAATCCCTGAGAATCAACGTGGACGGGCGGGTCTGCAGGCGGGACTGTTGATGAATAGGTGGAGAGGGGCGCTCTCGCTTCAGGCCGACGCAGGTGTCGATCCGGTACCTTAGGCGGAAGGCGAGGATGGCGAAGAGACTGTCCGGGTCCGGTGCGGCAGCGTCAATGGGCAAGGGGGAGGATGAGGTTGATGTTGTATAGACCTATTCCCTCTCCCTCCGCCGGGCACGGCGCTTAAGGGCGGCCTCGCACTGCCGGCGTCCATCGTCGGTGCCGGGAGTCCAATGGGGAACTTCGGCCGGATTCCCTTCTTTATCCAATGCCACCATGGTGAAATATCCCCGGGCCGCCTCGCGGCTCTCTCCCGTGAAGACATCCTCCGCTTCCACCGTCACCGCCATGTCGATGGAGGTCCGGCCGGTGCAGACCACCCGCGCCTCCACCTTCACGACTTCTCCGACCCGCACGGGCCGGATGAAGGCGATTTCCTCGGCTCCGGCAGTAACCACGTCGCAGCGGGTGTAGCGCCAGGCGGTGATGGCCGCCGCCTTGTCCATGAGGCTCATGAGTACCCCGCCGAAGATGCTTCCCGCCTGGTTGGTGTCCTGGGGGAGGAGGGTCTCGATAAGGGTCCAGTCTCGGTTCATTGTTTCTTCATCTCCTTTTCCATCTCCAGTACGCGCAGGGTAATCTTCAGGATCGAGTCGGGGTTCAGGGAGATGGAGTCGATTCCCTCCCTGACCAGGAAGGCCGCGAAATCCGGGTAGTCGCTGGGGGCCTGGCCGCAGATGCCGCTGTGGCGGCGGTTGCGCCGCGCCCCCTCAACCACGTCGGCGATGAGGCGCATGACGCCGGGGTCCCGCTCATCGAAGACGTGGGCCACCAGGGCCGAGTCCCGGTCGATGCCGAGCGTCAGCTGAGTCAGGTCGTTGGAGCCGATGGAGAAGCCGTCGAAGAGCTGCGAGAATTCATCGATCATGATTACGTTATTGGGGATCTCGCACATGACGTAGACTTCCAGGCCGTTTTCTCCGCGGACGAGGCCGTTTTGCGCCATCTCTCCCAGAACTTTTTCCGCCTCCACGATCCGGCGACAGAAGGGGATCATGGGGATGACGTTCACGAGTCCCATCTCGTCCCGAACCTGCTTCAAGGCGCGACACTCAAGGGCGAACCCCGCCCGGTAACGCTCGTCGTAGTAGCGCGACGCCCCCCGGAAGCCGATCATGGGGTTCTCTTCCCGGGGCTCGAAGGCGCGCCCTCCCAGGAGCGAGGCGTATTCGTTGCTCTTGAAGTCGCTCATCCGGACGATGACCGGCTTGGGATGGAAGGCGGCGGCGATGGTGCCGATCCCTTCGGCCAGCTTCTCCACGAAGTAGGCGGGCGGGTCGGGGTAGCCGGCGGTGAGGCGGCCGATCTCGCGACGGGACGCCTCGTCTTCCACCCGCTCCGGGTGTACCAGGGCCATGGGGTGGACCTTTATGTGATTGGTGATGATGAACTCCATCCGGGCGAGTCCCACGCCGTCGTTGGGAATCCGGCAGAGGGAGAATGCCTCCCCCGGGTTCCCCAGGTTCATCATGATCTTTGTCCGGGGCCGCTCCAGCCCTGTGAGGTCCACCCGTTCCACCCGGAAGGGGAGAGCGCCGTCGTAGATGCTCCCCACGTCTCCCTCGGCGCAGGATACGGTTATCTCTTTGCCGGTGGCGATCCGTCCGGTGCCGTTACCGGTTCCCACCACCGACGGGATACCCAGCTCGCGGCTGACGATGGCGGCATGGCAGGTGCGCCCTCCCTTGTTGGTGACGATGGCGGCGGCGGTCTTCATGACCGGCTCCCAGTCGGGTGTGGTGGTATCGGCCACCAGCACCTCGCCGGGGTTGAATCCGCCCAGCTTGTGGACATCGGTTATGACCCGTGCCGGCCCGGCGGCGATCTTTCCGCCGACGCTGGTGCCGGTGGCCAGGATTTCCCCCTTCCGCTCAAGAACGTAGGTTTCCAGGAAATCGAGCCGCTTCCGGGATTCCACCGTTTCGGGGCGGGCCTGGACCATGAAGAGCTCGCCCGAAACCCCGTCCCTGGCCCATTCAATGTCCATGGGAACGTCATGGCCCGCCCGTTTCGAGTAGTACTCTTCGATGAGGAGGGCCTGGCGGGCCAGCTCCAGGACCTCGTTGTCGGTGAGGCAGAAGCGGCTCCGCTCCTCCCCGGGCACCTCCACGTTCCGGGTCAGGTGCTTGGATGTGCCGGTTCCGTAAATCATCTTGATCTTCTTTTCACCGAGCTTGCGTCGGACGATGGGGCGGAACCCCCGGCGGAGCGTCGGCTTGAAAACCGTGAACTCGTCCGGATTCACGGCCCCCTGCACCACGTTTTCCCCCAGCCCCCAGGCCCCGGTGATCAGGACCGTGTCCCGGAAGCCGGTCTCGGTGTCGAGGGTGAAGATGACGCCGCTGGAGGCGAGGTCCGACCGGACCATCTTCATGATGCCGATGGAGAGCCCAACCTTGAAGTGGTCGAACCCCTGGTCGATGCGGTAGGAGATGGCCCGGTCGGTGAAAAGCGATGCGAAGCAGCGGCGGCAGGCGTCCAGAAGCTGGGCTTCGCCCCGGATGTTCAGGTAGGTCTCCTGCTGCCCGGCGAAGGAGGCAGTGGGGAGGTCCTCGGCGGTGGCGGAACTGCGGACCGCCACATCGCAGTTCTCGCCGTACTCGGCGCAGAGCCCCCGGTAGGCCTCCGCAATCTCCGCCGCCAGTTCCGCCGGGAGCGGCGCGCCGTAGACCAGCTCCCGGAGCCGGTGCCCCCGGAAGGCGAGGTCGTCCACGTCCTCCTTGTGGAGTTTCGCCAGGGTCCGCTTCATGTCGTCCAGCACCCCGGCGGAGCGGATCAGGTGCCAGTAGGCCTCCGCCGTAACGGCGAAGCCGTTGGGAATTTTCACCCCCAGGGGACGAAGCTCCCGGTACATTTCCCCCAGGGAGGCGTTCTTTCCACCAACGAGTGGGACGTCGCCGATGGAGATATCAGAGAACCAGCGGATGTAGGTCATGGGAGACCTCCTCCGGGAGTGGTCAGGTGTCCTGTAGGGGCGATCCTTGTGATCGCCCTGAACCTCGTCATCGCCTAGGTCAGGGCGAACACGAGGTTAGCCCCTACGAAGTCATGGAACGTTTACCGACACAGCTTTGCCGCAATCTCCGCCACGTATTTCCCCTGGTACCGGGCGCCGGCCAGGTCGTTCTCGCTGGGGAGCCGTTCTCCCTGGCCGCCGGCGATGGTGGAGGCGCCGTAGGGAGAGCCGCCGGTGAGCTCGTCCATGCGCATCTGGCCGGCGAAGGCGTATGGTAGTCCCACGATCACCATCCCCTGGTGAAGGAGGAACGTGTGGAAGGTGAGGATCGTGGATTCCTGCCCCCCGTGCTGGGTGGCGGAGCTGGAGAATACACCGCCGGCTTTCCCCACGAGACTTCCTTTCATCCAGAGCCCTCCGGTGGCGTCCAGGAACTGGCGCATCTGGCCGCACATGTTGCCGAAGCGGGTGGGGGTGCCGAAGATGATGGCGTCGGCTTCAGCCAGCTCGTTGACGGTGCAGACGGGGATGTGGGCGAAGGCCTTCTGGGGCTCGACGGCTCCCATCTTCTCCAGCACGTCGGCCGGCAAGGTCTCGGGAACCCGGCGGAGCGCCGCCTCGGCGCCGGGGACCTCGCGGACCCCTTCAGCCACGGCTTCGGCCATGCGGTAGATATGGCCGTACATGGAATAGAACGGAATAAGCACTTTCATGGGATATCCTCCTTGATGGTTACTTTCAGCAACATCAAGGGTACCGCATTCCGGGGGGGATGCAATCGGGGGAGGCAGTTCCGGCAGTTGCAGGCAGGGTGTTCAGCGGCGGTGGATGATGATCTGGCCGCCGGCGAGTTTTCTCTGGAGCCAGAGGGCCAGGTATTGCTTGATCATGGAGCGGGTGAGGGGGAAGAGGAAGAAGAGGCCGATGAAGTCAGTGAAGAAACCGGGGGTGAGGAGAAGTAGTCCGCCCATGAGAATCACGGCACCGTCAAGCATGCTTGCGGCCGGAATCCGGCCACAGGCCAGTTCCCGCTGGATGCGGCCCATGATGGCGAACCCCTGGGATCTTACAAGCCATGCCCCGGCGAAGCTGATGAGGAGAAGCAGGGCCACGGTCGGCAAGGCGCCGGCGAGCCTGCCGACTTTGATGAGAAGGTATATCTCGATAACCGGGATGATGCTGAATATGAGGAAAAGTTTGAACAGCATAGGGGATGAAGACGTCTTTTCCCGCCTGCTAGCGACCAGCGGCGCAGCGCCCGATGGAGCGGAGCCCGTGGTGACGCGAGCGGTCCCTTTCCCCGGTCAGCAATCCACAGGCGGTCAGGTAGCCCAGGGTCAGGGAGAGCATGTCCGCCACCCCTCCCATGGTGAGGTTGAGTCGCGAGTACTCGAAGTTCAGGTCTTCGAGGAAGGAAATGTGGTCCCCGTTCTCGGCGATGACCTGTTCAAGGCGCAGGCCGTCGCGGCGGATTCTGGCGAGGCCCATGGCCCCACCGCGGTGCAGGGTCGTGGTGTCCTCAACGGTCTGCATTAGGCGTGAAAGGGTGTGGAAACAGGCAATGGAGAAGCTGCCGGTCCGCCCGATGGCATCCAGGTAGGCCGGTACGCCGCAGGTGAAGAGCGACGGGAGCCCTCTCTGTGCCTCGCGCACTATGCCGCCGGTACCGTAACGGAGGCGTGCCGAACGGCCGTTGGTGGCGTCGGCTTCGCCCTGGGCGGTGAAATACTGTGCGGCGGCGGCAACCACCGCCTTTTCCATGGCTGATTCGTCATGGGAGCCGGCGTGCCAGCGTGCGTTGATGAGAAGGCCGCTCAGGAAGATGTATCCCTTATGGGAATTGGTTCCGAGGACCTTGAACATGACTTCTTCTGCTTTCCGGCCAATGAGTGCCCGGCAGATGAAATGCTCGTTGTCGGCCAGGGAGCGGATCATTTCTTCCAGGTAATCGGCCAGGATGTGAAGGGAGCGTTCCATCTTCGCCATGGTCAGGTCCGGATGGGAGCCGCAGTCGGCAAGATCCACGAGTCCGGGTTTTGGCGTGAGGTACAGGCCCATGGCCGCCCCTTTGATGAGGGCCTGGGCAAAGCGTTCAATCTCGGCAATGCGTGAGAAATTCATGGTTCCTCTTGATTTCAGCGCTGATTTCAGTACATCGGCCAGTTGTACGACGGACCCATACTAGCACGAATTGTGCGTGTTTGGATAAGGTGTATACACATATTTTTTCAGGGGAGCCGGATCAGCCCGAGATGGTGTTTCCCCCCGACGCCTTGGCAGCGTCGAGGGCCGCAATTGCTGCTTCGACCAGGTGGAGGCCGCGGGCTCCGGCAGCGGTGCCGGCAATGCCTCCGGATATGGTCAGAGGCGGGAGCATGCGGCCGTCATGAATGTCGATGACGGTATTGGCTACCCGCTGGCGGAGACGTTCGGCGATCATTCCGGCTGTGGCGCAGGTGGTGTCGGGAAGGAGGATGGCGAAGGAATCTCCTCCGTAGCGGGCCACCACTTCGGCGGGTCTCAGGTAGTTGCGCAGGGCTTCGGCAACGGCGCGGAGCGCCCGGTCGCCTCCGATGCGGCCATGTTTTTCGTTGAAAGCACGAAAGTTGTCGATGTCGGCCATTATGAGCGAGAGCGGCTTTCCGCTGGCTTCGGCGCGGTTTACCTGGCGTTCAAGTATACCCTCCAGCCAGCGGCGGGTATGGAAGCCGGTGAGGGGGTCCACAATGCTCTGGTCGTGGAGCGCATACTCGCGTGCCGTTCCGGAGAAACTCTCGGAGGACCGGTTGCTGCTGCGCCGCAGGAGGATGCCGAGGAGGTTGCAGGCGGCGGAGTGGGATGCCTGGGCCAGGGACCAGATCAGATCTTCCTCCATAATCAGTATGCGGCAGGGTTCCGCTGAAACCAGCAGGCAGGGTACGCCGGGTTCTCCCACGGCAAAGGTTTCCCCCACGATATCGCCCGGTTCCAGGAACAGGGGGTCTTCGGTCTCGCGCACATCGTAATGGAGGGCGAGGCGTCCTGCAAGGAGCACGGCGATATTGCGATCCAGGGGGCCTGCCCCTTCAAACTGCTCGCCCTGCGAAAGCTCCTTTACGGTGCAGTGGGAGAGGATTCCCTCCATGCATTCAAGGGGGACGAAGCGGAAGAGCGGTACGGATTCAAGTTCAGCGGCGCTGAATAGGGGGTTGCCGGTCATGTGGTCTATTTGGCCGTGTAACCGTTCGCAACCAGGTCCAGGTGGCCGTCGGTGGGGCAGAAGATGAGGCCATGGATCGGTACGTCCTTGGGAATGAGGGGATTCTGGCGGAGAACGGAGACGACCCTGTCCACGTTTTCCTCGGGGCAGGTGAAGGCTCCCATCCACTGGGCAAGGTCCGGCACCTGGGCCTCGATGACCGCCGGGTCCACGCCCCGCGCCACCATCCGCTCCTTCAGCACCTCGGCGTCGACGCTGGCCATGCCGCAGTCCTGGTGCCCGATTACGAAGATTTCTTCCACGCCGAGCATGAAAATTGCCGCCACAAGGCTCCTGATAACGCCGCCGCTCATGGGGTCCACAATGGTGTTGCCCGCATTCTTGATGACCTTGGCGTCACCACGCTTGATTCCCATGGCAGGTTCAAGGAAGTCCACAAGCCGGGTATCCATGCAGGTGAAGATGGCGAATTGCTTCTTCGGGTTCTTGGGAAGAGGGGAAAGTGCGCCCGGACGGACGAATTTCCTGTTGGCTTCGAGGATAGTGTCAAGAAGAGTCAAGCTTCACCTCGCGAGTAAATTTGCGTCACCATTCAATATACCGGCATCGGCATTGCTGTCAATCGGTTCATGGTTCCGGGCGCCGCGGCGATTACGGCGGCTATCCCGAAAAAATTCTTTTGAAGCACAGAGCAACCGTCATTTCTTCGCATCGATCCCGTAGCTCTTCATCTTGCGGTAGAGATTGCTCCTTTCCAGCTCGATGGCGTCGGCGGTCCGGGAGATGTTCCAGTCATTTTCCTCCAGTTTCTGGATGATGAATTCCCGTTCGAATTCTTCCCGCGCTTCGCGAAGCGAGTTGGGTTCCTGAAGGCTTCCATGCCCCTCGCGGCCATGGGGCGCTCCTGCGATGGAATCGGGAATTTGCTCCGGGGTGATGACTTTCCCCGGGGTCATAATGACGAGCCTTTCGATGATGTTGCGCAGTTCCCGCGCGTTCCCGGGCCAGTCGTATCCCTTGAGGATCTCCACCGTTTCGGGAAGCATCTTCTTGCGCTCCTGCCCTTCGCGCTGGGCAAATATGATAAGGAAGTGCTCCGCCAGGAGCGGGATGTCGTCCCGGCGCTGGCGCAGCGGCGGCACCGCGAAGGGTACCACGTTGAGACGGTAGAAGAGATCTTCGCGGAAGGTCCCGCTCCGGATTTCTTCGGGAAGATCTCTGTTGGTGGCAGCGACAATCCGCACATCCGCCTCCATGGTTTTAGTCCCGCCAACCCGCTCGAATTTCCCCTCCTGGAGGATGCGTATCACCTTTGCCTGGGTTTTGAGGGACATGTCGCCGATTTCGTCCAGGAAGATGGTGCCGCCGTCGGCCAGGTCGAATTTACCCTTTTTCTGGGCTACCGCGCCGGCAAAGGCTCCTTTCTCGTGGCCGAAGAGTTCGCTTTCGATGAGCTCCTCGGGAATGGAGGCGCAGTTGATTTCGACAAAAGGCTTCTCCCGCCGGGGACTCCAGTGGTGGATCGCCCTGGCCGCAAGTTCCTTGCCGGTGCCGTTTTCTCCGGTGATGAGGACCGACGCGTCAGTGGCGGCCACGCGTTTGATCTGCTCCCGGAGATGGACTATGGCCGGGGTTTTCCCCACTATCTCGTGCCCCTTGAAGGCTGCCGTGCGGAGCGAGTCGTTCTCGGCCTTGAGGCGCCTTACGTCGAGCCCGTTCTTGACGGTAACCAGGACTTTCTCCAGGGAGAGGGGCTTCTCGATGAAGTCGTAGGCCCCCAGCTTGGTGGATTTAACCGCCGTTTCAATGGTGCCGTGGCCGGACATCATGATCACGGTGAGCAGGGGGTGAAACTCCTTGAGGGCCTGCAACGTCTCGAGGCCGTCGAGTTTCGGCATCCAGATGTCGAGGAGAACCAGGTCGGGATTCTCCTTCTTGGCCATGTCGAGGGCTTCGAGCCCGTCCCGGGCGAAGATGGGGCGGTATCCCTCATCTTCCAGGATGCCCGCCAGGGCCGTGCGGATATTCTGTTCGTCGTCGACGACGAGGATGGTTTCGTTCATGGGATATATCCTTCTTAGTAGTATTCATTCACCTGAGTACCCCCTCTCCCTGACCCTCTCCCACACAGGGGAGAGGGAATTAAAGGCTCCCCTCCCTTTGATGGGAGGGGGTGGGGGAGGGTGCAAGGAAGAGAATCATGCCGTTACCGGCAGCTCGATGATGAATTTCGTCCCGCAGGGGGAGTTGTCCCGCACGCGGATGAAGCCGTTATGGTCGGCGATGATCGTACTGACGATGGAGAGCCCCAGGCCGGTCCCCGATGCTTTCGTGGAGTAGTAGGGCTCGAAGAGGCGCGGCTTGTCTTCCGGCGAAATGCCGTGTCCAGTGTCGGCAACGGTGATTACGGCCATCTTCAACTCGGAGTCGTAGCGGCTTTCGATGTCGATCTCCCCTTCGTCCCCCACGGCCGCCACGGCATTGTCGAGAAGGTTGATGAAAACCCTTTTGATCTGGTCCCGGTCAAGCTGAAGGACCGGCAGCTTTTCATCGGCATGGAAGCCGAACGCAATGTGCCGGTGTCCCTGGCTGAACAGGGTGAGCGCCTCGCGGATAATTCCGTTCAGGTCGTTGGGGGCGGGGTTTGAGGCCGGCATCCGGGCGAAGCTGGAGAATTCGTCCACGAGGGTTTTCAGTTCATCCACCGATTTTACGATCATGGCGGTGCATTCGTCGAAGACGGCGTCTTCGGCGCCGAAGCGGGGGAGGTAGCGCTTGCGCAGCCGCTGGGCCGAAAGCTGGATCGGGGTCAGTGGGTTTTTGATCTCGTGGGCGATGCGCCGGGCCACTTCGCGCCAGGCCGCCATGCGCTGGGCTTTTATGAGCTTGGTCATGTCGTCGAATACTACGACCGTTCCCAGGAATTCGCCGTTTTCGTCCCGCAGCATGGTCAGGTTGAAGAGCAGCGTTGCCCTGGTGTCGCGGAGCGGGAGCGTTACCTGGCGGCTGAAGGTGTCCTGCTTCGCCAGGACCATGTCGCGCAGAATACCCTTGATGGTGTCGATCTGGTCCTGCTGGAGAACGTCCCGGAAGTTCTTTCCCACCACGTCGCGGTGGGCGATCTGGAGGTGCTCCTCCGCCGACTTGTTGATGGTGGTGATGACGCCGTGGCGGTCCACCGAGATGACCCCGGCGGCCACGTTCCGCAGCACGATCTCCATGTACCGGCGCCGCTCGTCCAGTTCATGGTTGCTGCGGACAAGTTCCACGTTGGTCTGGCGCAGGGCCTGCTGGTGGTTGCGGAGATCTCCGGTCATCTTGTTGAAAGCGGCCACCAGTACCCCGAATTCGTCGCTCCCTGCCTGCTCCAGCTGCACGTCAAGGTTTCCTTCGGCCACCTGGCGGGTCGCCTCGGCCAGTTCCTTGATGGGGGTCGTGAGGGTGTTGGCCAGGTAGATGCCGAACCAGACCGCCAGGAAGACGATGACCATGGTGATGAGGAAGAGGGTGAGTATGTATCCCGCCCGGATCGGGCTTTTGAGAATCTTCAGCTGCCGGAACTCCTCATAGGAGCTGGTTATCTCGCGCATCTTCTCCACAAGGGAGTAGGGTACGAAGTAGTTAACCACCACCACCCCGACCACCTCGTCGGCCCGGTAGGTGGAGTAGATGGGCATGATGCCGCGGATCAGGTCGGCCTTCCCCACGGTGTTGACCCGGCTGAGTTCCTTGCCGTTGAGACCTGCCTTGATGTCTTCGGAAGAGGGGTTCGTGAACTCGCCGATGGGAACCCCTGGGTTCGATGCGCGGACTAGTTCTTCGTTCTGGGAGGAGTACACCTCCACGATGCCCAGGTTGTATTCCTGCTGCTTCTGGTGGACCAGTTCCCGGAGCTGGGGAAGGTTGTCCTCGTTCAGGAGCCGTCCGTCCCTGATGGTGTTGCTTATCTGGCGGCCGTAGTAGAGGGCGTTGGCGGCCGAATTCTTATAGTAGGTCTGGGCAACTTCCAGGGACTCGGCAAGGGAGTTCTCGATCCGGGTGTTGAACCAGTTGCGGATGCTCTGGTTCACGTAGGTGGCTGAAACCACGAAGAGAAGCATCGTCGGAATGAGGGAGAGCCCCATGAAGGCGATGACGAGCTTGGTGCGGAGGTTGGCCCCCAGGGCCTTGTTTCGTCGCTCCATGAGGAGTTTGGCCACGTTGCGGAAGACCATGTAGATGAGAAGGATGATAAGGAGGAGGATGACGTTGATGATGCCGAAGATGAGGATATTGCTTCCCATCGGCACGTCGGAGCTGATGTTGGAGAGGTGGATCTCCGCCCGCATCAGCACAATAATCATCAGCACCGACACGGCGATGATTATCGCCTCCCGCCGCCGCTTCTTCCGTTCCTGCTCCGGCGGGGAAATCATGTCTGGTATGTGGTGCTTGTTTATATCCATGGATGCGGCATCCTGAGTGTGGCGAAAATGCAACAGTGCCACTCTATACAACTGGGCCCATTAATGCAAGAGCTGAAAATGTTTGAAACAAAGATGCCGGGGCGGGGTGTTGGTGAGCGGGGGACCTGTAAAGGTTTAAACGAGCGCAGTTTTTTTGTTTGCATTAACTAATTAGTGTGCAATAATGTGTCGTTTTTGTCTCCGTGTTGTGGCTGCAGTGGTAGCCGTGCAATTCCGTCACCCTGCAAACCGGTACCAGCACCGGAGACAAACCATCTAGAACTGTGTAAAGACGGAGGAGAGAAGGTTTCATGAGGTATTCGATGTTATGCGCCTTACCTGTTATTGTTCTGGTGATGCTGCTGGGCCAGTTCCGCACGGCCGCGGCCTGGGCCGAAAGCATACGGGTGAATGGTTCGGGCAGTGCGCTGTATGTGATGAAACCCCTGATTAAGGCATATGCCCAAGCCCATCCCGGCGTTCGCGTTGAAATGGAGAAGCCCTTGGGGAGTTCCGGGGCCATAAAGGCCCTCCTTGCCGGCATGTTGGATATTGCCGTCAGCAGCAAGGTTCTGCAGCCGGACGAGATGTCGCAGGGCTGCATATCGATTGAGTACGGCAAAATGCCTTTGGCTGTGGTTGCGGGGAAAAATGTGCTCCGAAAGAATGTCACCACGAAAGAGCTGGAGGATATCTATTCCGGAAAGGTCCTGAAATGGGCTAACAGTGAGCCTGTGCGACTGATCCTGCGACCCGATGCCGACATCGACACCAAAATCCTCGAGGGGCTGTCGCCGGGGATGGGGAAGGCGGTGAGGGACGCTCACGTGCGTCGCGGGATGATCGTGGCGGTCACGGACCCGGAATCCGATGAAATGGTCGCAAAGATTCCAGGGGCCCTGGGCGCTGCGGCACTGTCGGCGATCCTGGTGGAGAAGGCATCCTTCAGGGTTCTTGCCCTCAATGGAATAATGCCGTCAGTCGGGAATTTGGCCAACGGAACGTATCCCCTGGCAAAGGATATCCGCTTCGTCACCACAAGAAACAGTTCTCCCGCTCTCCGGAGATTCATCAATTTCATCTATTCGCCCCAGGGAAGGGCCATTGCCGGAAAGGCAGGCGTGCTCGTCACGGCAAAGGGCGGAAATACACTGTGAAAACCCGTTACAAGAGCCTGTTCCGCATTACCACCCTGCTTGCGGGTGCCGCCACTATTGTTGTGTCGGTTCTGATACCGGCAGGCTATTTTCTGGTCTCATATAAATTGTTGGCGGGGAAACTTGAAATCCAGGCCGAGGTCAATTCACGGGTCATCAACAGGATGGTAACGGCAAATCCCACGATGTGGCGATTCGAGGAGAGCCGGCTCATGGAGATGATGGAGCGCCGATGTCAGCCGGGAATTCCCGAGGCGCGGCGGATTATGGACCCCCGGGGGAAGATTATCGCGGAGAGTGCGGACCATCTGCGGCCGCCGCTGGTTTCCCGGAGCCAGCTGGTCTACGATGCCGGCCACGTGGTGGCACGGATTGAGATTTTCCGCTCCCTTGCCCCGCTGGTTCAGGAAACCGCGCTTGTGGCTGTGGGTGCCATGCTGGTCGGAGGGCTCTGTTTCATGGTGCTCCGCACGCTCCCCCTGCGGGCCGTCCAGCAGTCGGACCACTCCCTGGCGGAAAGCGAGGCGAAATATCGTTCCCTCTACGAGTCCATGAGGGAAGGGATGGCGCTGCACAGGATCATCTGCGGCAAGGATGGGAATCCCGTGTCGTTCGAGGTGGTCGACATCAACCCCTCGTGCGAATCGATACTGGGGATGGGGAAGTCGACAATTGTCGGCAGGGACGGGAGAGAATTTTTCAATGGCGCTTTGATGGGCCACTTTGACGAGATAGTGCGTGGCGCCGATACCGGAAAATCCTTGATGTTCGAAGTGCCGATGCCGGGGGGAAGCCTCATCTTTGACGTATCGGTCTTTTACCCCGACATGGGATACTTTGCGACCCTGTTCGAAGATGTCACGGAGAGGAAAAAGTCGGAGGAGCAGATTCAGAGGCTTGCCTACTTCGACACCCTGACCGGGCTGCCGAACCGGGCCCTGTTCTCCGACCGGCTGAGCCAGGCCCTGGCCGGTGCCGTGCGCGACAACAGCAAGGTCGCGGTTCTCTTTATCGACCTCGACGGGTTCAAAGTCATCAACGACAATCTGGGGCACGCCCAGGGAGACGTGCTCCTGACGAAGATTGCGCGGCGGCTGAGAGAAAGCGTCCGGCGCAGCGACACCCTTGCCCGCCTCGGGGGGGACGAGTTCACGGTCCTCATATCCTACACCGGCGAAGAGCGCAATGCCGCACACCTGGCCGAGCATCTTCTCGAAACTATTTCACCCCCCTGCGAAATAGGGGGGCACATTGTCTATACGACTTCGAGCATCGGCATCGCCATCTTCCCCGATGACGGCAGGGATGCGGAAACGCTCCTGCGGTGCGCCGACATGGCCATGTACGCGGCCAAGGATGCCGGGCGCAACGGTTACCATTTCCACTCCCAGGAAATGAACTGCAAAGCCCATGAGCGGATGGAGCTGGAAACGAGCCTGAGGCGGGCCTTGGAGCGGGAAGAGTTCTTCCTGGAGTTCCAGCCCATCATCAGGGCCAGCGGCGACTGCCTGGTCGGCGCCGAAGTCCTGGTGCGGTGGCAGCATCCCGTCAAGGGGCGGGTCATGCCGGGGACTTTTATCCCCGCCGCTGAAAACTCGGGGCTAATACTTCCCCTCGGCGAGTGGGTGATGCGCAAAACGTGCGAGAAGATATCCGAATGGCGAAAGAACGGACTCCCACCAGTGAAACTGTCGGTCAATGTTTCGGGGCGGCAGTTCGAACAACGCAACTTTGCCGCGATGGTTCGCGACATCCTGGAGGAAACGGGCGCCGACGGTGCAAGCCTCCAACTGGAGCTGACCGAAACCAGCCTCATGAAAGATGCCGAAGCCACCGCCCGCGCACTGCACAGTCTCCGGGAACTGAACTTGAGAATTGTTGTCGATGACTTCGGGACGGGCTATTCTTCCCTGGGTTATCTAAAAAACTATCCCATCGATCACATCAAGATCGACGGCTCGTTTGTCCGGGACATATGCGACAACCCGGACGACCGGTCGATTGTGGAAGCAATCATCGCCATGGCGGACAAGCTCAACCTCAACGTGGTGGCAGAAGGGGTCGAAACCCGCGAACAACGGGACCTGCTGCGGAAGCTCGGCTACCAGGAGATGCAGGGAGCATTCTTCTACCGGTCATTGCCCGAAGAGGCGTTTGTGTCGCTGCTGCGCAATCCCCGGTTCAGCACGCCGCTACGGGGCTTTGATTTCCTCGCTTTTGGACCGGAGCTTTTTCAGGAGGGCGGGGTACCCTTCGTTCACGATAAGCCTGTTGAACTGCCCCCGGTAGTTTGAGACGAGGCTTACCCCCTCGATCACCACGTCGTAGGCCAGCCACTTGCCTCCCTTTTTCATGAGGCGATAGTCGAGGGAATACTCGTCACGCTTGACGGTGACCACCTTGGACTTCACCTCGGCGTACTCTCCGTCGATCCGCTCGTTGAGGTAGATGATCTTCTCCTGGTTGTACGATTCGATCTTGCCTGCGTAGGAGTTTTCCAGAAGCGTCTCGAAGAGGGAGACGAACTCCTTCTTCTCGGCGGCGCTGCGGTCGCGCCAGTGGCGGGCCATGGAGCGCTGGGCCATCTCGGCATAGTCGAAGATGGCACCGATGGCCTTTTTCAGCTCCTGGCGGCGTTTCTGCTCGTTCTGGGGCTTCTTCATCTCCTTGTCGGAGACGATCCGCACCACCTCGTCCACGGTTTTTTTCACCGTTTCGGTGGGGCTTGCCAGAGCAAAGGCCGGTCCCCCCAGGGCGAGGGCGATGAAGAGGATGGGAAAGGCAAACCATTTCATGACGGAAGTCCCTCCATACAATTAATTATTTTTCCAGGGGCATGGCTCCTACGGCGTAATCCAGGTTGGCCCGGGACATTTTCTGGTTGTAAATGGACTGGAAGTAGCCGGCCCGCATCCGGGCGTAGTTCTGGAGCCCGTCGAAGAGCTCCTTGGCCGGACCGACGCCGAAGTCGAAGTTGGCCATGGCGGATACGATCCACTTTTTGGCGTTGGAGTATGCGTCACGGGTGGCGTCGATGCTCTTTTCCGACTCCTTAAGCTCCAGCCACGCCTTTTTCACCTGAAGGGGGATGTTGTTTTCGGCGTAGACCCTGGTGGAGAGGAGCCGGTTGTACTGGGCCCGCTCCCCGGCCACCTTCGAGCCGGTGATGCCGAAATCGAGCTTCCACTTGACCCCCAGGGCGATCCCCGACCAGAAGTGGTTGAACTCATCGGTGATGAAGGGGTTGTCGATGCGGCTCCGCTCCGGCGAGTAGGCCCCGGACAAAAGCCCTGCCAGGAAGATGTCGGGGTAGTAGGCTGCCTTTGCCGCTTCCACCAGGGCTTCGCGGGCCTTGAGCCCCTCCTTCAGCTGCTTGAATTCGGGGCGCTTCGCCCGGGCTTCGTCCATGTAGACGGCGAGGTCCGCCACGGTCTCCTCGTCGGGGACGAGGCGCTCGGTGGCCACGTCTACCGGCGCCTCCGGCGGCAGGCCGACACGGGTGCGCAGGGCCGAGAGGGCCAGGGTTTCGCCCTTGTCGGCCTCGGCCAGGTACTTCCCCACCTCGCCGTTGAAGGCGTCCAGCTTGTAGATGTCCAGTTCCTCCACGTTGGGGGATGACTTCTCCAGAAGCTCCTGGGCCTTCTTGCGGGCCTTGTCCAGGTTCTCCCGCACTTCCAGAACCACTTCGCGCATTTCCCTGGCCAGGAGCACCCCGTAATAGTACTCCTTGGTCTGGAGGGCCACTTCGTTGCGCCGCTGGTCCTTTTTCGCCCGGTCCACCTCGATGCCGTGGGTGGCCGCCTTCATGCTCTCGCTGATCTTGCCGAAGGTATAGAGGGGCTGGACCAGGGTGGCATCGGCCCTGGCGAACCAGGTTAAGGAGTCGGTGTCGTTCACCTCGTCAGGCGAGTACACCTGATCCCCCCTTGCCTCGGGGACGGGCCCGAAGAGCCCCTGCATTTCGATCTGGGGAAACCGGTAACCCTTTGCCTCTTCCAGCCTGGAGAGCGCCAGTTCGATGTCGGCCTGGGACTCGCCCAGCTCCGGGGCCGTTGCTATGGCGCCCCGGATGCATTCGTCGAGGGTGAGGACCTTTGCCGACGTTGCCGGTTCGGCTGCCGGGGCCGCCGAGAGGGGAAGGGCTGCCAGGCACCATGCCAGTGCAATTGTGTGGAGCGTTCTCATGGAAGTTCCTCCTCCATTATTCGACTTTGCCGTGGATGTACTTGCTCAGCAGTTCCTCCAGGTCCACGGCCGCCTCGGTCTCCCTGATCCTGCCGCCGTTGGCCAGTATTTTTTCCGAGCCCCCCGGCTTCAGCTTGATGAACTTGTCGCCGATGATGCCGCTGGTGCGGACCGAGGCGATGACGTCGTCCTGGAGCTTAACCCCATTGGAGATCCGCAGGTAGACCCGGGCCCGGTCGCTGTATTTCGGGTCCAGCTCAATCCGGTCCACCCGGCCGATCTCCACCCCGGCAATCTCCACGGCGGCCCCCTTCTTGAGCCCCGAAACCGAATCGAATTCGGCATAGACCTCGTAGTGATTCCCTCCCACCAACTCCATCTTCCCCAGCTTCACCGACAGCCAGGCGAGGCAGAGAATGCCGATGGCTACGAAGATTCCTACGATCAGTTCGAGCGTGATCTTTTTCATGGCGTCACCCGTTTCAGATGAACTGGATTGGGCCTTCAAGGCTGCCGCTGATGAACTGCCGCACCACCGGATGCTCCGAGCGCCGGATTCCCTCCGGCGTATCGGTGGCGATGATCTTTCCCCGGTAAAGCATGGCCACTGAGTCGGAGATGTCGAAGATCTCCGGAATCTCGTGGGAGACTATCACCGCCGTGTAGCCGTAGCTCTCGTGGGTTTCCCGGATGAGCTGGTGGATGGCCCGGCAGATGACCGGGTCAAGCCCCGTGGTCGGCTCGTCGAAAAGTACGATCCGCGGGTTCAGGAGCAGCGCCCTGGCAAGCCCCACCCGTTTTTTCATCCCCCCCGACAGCTCGTCGGGATATTTTCGATCGATCCCCCGGAGCCCCACGTTCTCCAGGGCGTCGTGGACCCGGTCGCTGATCTCGGCCCGGGAGAGCCGTGTCTTCTCCTCCAGGGGGAACGCCACATTCTCGAAAACTGTCATGGAGTCGAAGAGGGCCGCGTTCTGGAACAGCATGCCGAACTTCTCCCAGACCCGGTTCATCTCGAAGCGGCGCATGGAGGTGATGTTGTCCCCCTCCACGTGGACCTCGCCCCGGTCGGGCCGCATGAGACCGATCATGTGCTTCAGGAGCACGCTTTTCCCCTCGCCGCTGGGGCCGATCACCGCCGTGATCTTTCCCTGCGGGATCTCCAGGGAGAGGCCGTCCAGCACCACCTGGGAATCAAATGATTTGTGCACGTCAACCAGTTTAATCATAAGTCACAACATTACCGACGTGAGGAAGTAGTCCCATACCAGCACCAGCACCGACGACATGACCACCGCCTCGGTGGTGGCCCGCGAGACCCCCTCGGCGCCATGGCCGGCGTGGTATCCCTTGTAGCAGCAGACCCAGGCGATGATGCCGCCGAAGGAGATGGACTTCACGATCCCCGACCAGACATCCTTCCACTCCACGCTCCGCTCCATCTCGTGGAAATAGGCGCCGGGGTTCACCCCCAGGAGCTTCACCCCCACCACATAGCCGCCGTAGATTCCCACCACGTCGAAGATGGCGCACAGGAGCGGTACGGCTATCAGCGCCCCGAGAATCTTGGGAGACACGAGATATTTGAAGGGCTCCAGCGCCATGGTCTTGAGGGCGTCGATTTGCTCGGTAATCTTCTTGATGCCGATTTCGGCGGTGATGGCGCTGCCGGCCCGCCCCACCACCATGAGGGCCGTGAGGACCGGTCCCAGTTCCCGGATGAGGGAGAGGGCAACCGCCGAGCCGAGCAGTCCCTCGGAGCCGAACTTGGCCAGCGTGTAGTATCCCTGGAGCCCCAGGACCATCCCCGTGAAGGCGGCGGTGAGGACGATTACGAAGAGGGACTTTGTCCCGATGAAGTGAATCTGCTTGAATATATGAATCGGCTTGCCGGGGCGAATGACGATGTTTACGAGGGCCAGGACGACAAAGATCAGCATCCGGCCCATTTCCCGGACGATGAAGATGGTGGCGGCGCCAAGTTTTTCGAAAAATTTGCGGAGCACGGCAATCTCCCGCCGAATCTGAATGATGAGGGAAAGTATAGGCCAAGAACGTCCGATGTAAAGATTAGGGGGGTACGAGATCGTGGTGCAGGAGGGGACTGGCTCACCATCGTCGGGAAGAAGCCGGGAGAGGGGTGCATGGCGGCCCAGTCGGTGACGCCGCCCTGTCATCCCGTGGCGATCCGCAAGAGCGGCAAGCGGCAGTTCCGACGTGACCTGCCCTCCCCTCAGTTTTTCAGGCGGTCAAGGAACAGGCGAAAGAGTTCTTCGATGAACCGAAGCTGGCCGGTAAGCGAATGGTCGTCTCCCACCAGAAAGAGCCGCGCCTGGGTTCGGCGGGCGAAGCGAACGGCGTTTGCCATCGGGATGACCTCGTCATCCCAGCCGTGGACGACGAAGGTTTGCCCTGCCCGGGGCATCGGGTCCGTTTCGGCATAGCCGGGGAGATAGACGGCCGGTGCCATGAGGAAGAGCCCCGCCGGTTTCACCTGCCGGGAGGCAACCGTTGCCGCATATCCGCCCATGCTGGAACCGACGAGGATAATGGGGCGCGCTTCCCCGGAGCATCGTGCCACGAGTCTGCGGACCCGCGCCTCCGGGTCGGTGAGATCGGTGTAGTCTATGCTCTCGACGTCAAACTCCCGATTCTGTGCTACGGTGGCCAGTGCCGATATTTTGATGCCCCAGGGGCCGCTTTCTTTGCCGTGGGAGAAGATGACAAGGCTGCGGCTCACGGGGTGGCCCCGTTGAAGGAGTTTGCCGGGTTGACAGGATGGATGATGCATGTTGCAAGTGTCATTACAAGTGCTCCGGGAATTTGGGGGATTGCTTCGTGTGTGAGCATAGGGAATTCTAAAGGGCTGCGGCGAAAATGCAATTAATCTTAAGTAACATTTTGGCAACTTCAATGATTCAATGTGGTTATGCGGTGCTGATGGTCGCCTGTTGCGTTTCCTGGCACATTGCGTACAATGCCTTCGAGCAACCGGGCCGGAATGGCCCTATGCCGGTTTTCCGGTGGAGGGAACGGGATTTTAATGGATGAACTGAAAGCTTTAGGGTGGAGTGACTGGTTTTTCGAAGGCTTTGCCGGTGGGACGGGTGACGCCGGGACCGTGGCGAGGGTGACGGCCGAATTGCGGGGAGAGTACCGGCTGCGGGGCGCCGGGGGGGAATTCACGGCGCAGCTTGCCCCACGTCTCCGCAAGGGGGCTGCGGACCGTCTCGACCGGCCGATGGTCGGCGATTGGGTCCTGGTCGAACCGGGGACCAGCAGTGCCGAGGTGACGATTCATGATATTCTGCCACGCCGGACGCTCCTTGCCCGCCGCGGCGCCGGAGGGGGGGGCGAGGTCCAGCCCATCGCCGCCAATGTCGATCTGGTCTTCATCGTCATGGGGCTCGACGGCAATTACAACGCCAGGCGTCTCGAACGTTTTCTCGTGGCGGCGCGGGAGAGCGGCGCCGAGCCCATGGTCATCCTCAGCAAGTCCGACCTCTGTGCCGACACGGCTGCGCGGGTGGTGGAAGCGGAGGCCCTTTCCCACGGCGTGCGCGTGGTCCCGGTGAACTCCCTGGACGGTGATGGCGTGGCGGTGGTGCGCGAAGCCCTTGCACCGGGGGTGACGGCCTGTTTCGTCGGTTCCTCCGGCGTAGGGAAGTCCACCCTGGTAAACCTGCTGGCGGGGGCTGATGTCATGGCTACCGGCGCCGTGCGTGAGCGGGATGCCAAGGGGCGCCACACCACCACCCACCGGCAGATGCTCTTTCTCCCCTGCGGGGCCATTGTCATAGACACCCCCGGCATGCGCGAATTCGGCCTTTGGCAGGCGGGTGAGGGGCTCGATGCTTCGTTTCCCGAGATTGCCCAATTGGCGCAGCAGTGCCGGTTCCATGATTGCAGCCATGCCCACGAGCCGGGATGTGCCGTGCGCGATGCCCTGGCGGCGGGGGAAGTGGATCCGGGGCGCTATGCGAGCTACCTGAAGCTGAGGAAAGAGGATGAGGAGGGAGCCGTGCGGGACGAAGTCGCTATACGGCAGGAGCGCAAAGGGAAAAAACGGCGGATTGCCATGGACTTGCGGGTGGTTCTGCGGACGAAAGGTAAAAAGTAAGGTTATGCCACCCGCCCCGCCCGCAGCACCAGGGGCCATGCCACCTGCCGGATGTGGGCCGGCTCCCCCCATGCATTAGCCAGTTTTCCCCCCACCAGTTCCAGGGGATCTTTCCCCTCGACCCGCCGGTATTCCTTCACCGCCGACCATGTTTCGAAATAGCCCATGAGGTGCCCCAAATCCCATTCCGCCGTCATGGCGAAGGGGGGAGCCTCGATCTCCGCAAAGGGGAAGGGGAGGGTGCGGTAGCCGGCGTCCACGTGGGCCCGCTCGGGGGGCCAGTAGGGGCCGATTACGTCGCGGTAGAACCGGCCGACGATCCGGTCAATCTCTTCTTCGATGGCAAGAAGCCCATAGGTGAAGGCGGCGAAGACGGCGCCCTCCCGGGCCACCCGGCGCACCTCGGGATAGAACCGGCCGAAATCGAACCAGTGGAGGGCCTGGGCGGCGATGATCAGATCGACGCCGGCATCGGGGAGGCCGGTCTCTTCCGCCGGGGCCACCCGGTATTCCACCCGTTCGTGGGGCATCGCGTTTTCGATCTGCCCGGCGCTGGGGTCGATGGCGTAGACCCGGCTGAAGTGCTCCGCCAGGGCAATCGACGCCTGGCCGGTGCCGCAGCCGCAGTCCAGGGCCGCTTCGCGACGGGACGGCAACCCGGCCAGCCAGGCAAAGAGCTCGTCGGGGTAGCCGGGGCGATAGGAGCGGTAAGCGTCGGAGCGTTCCGAGAAATAATCCTTGAATTGCTGGGTCATGGGGAGGTTACCTCGCCGCGAATCCGCCGGCAAAATCGATTACGCAACTTGTTTCAAATACCGGGTGGGGACCGCAGGCGATCCCCGCCACCTTGAAATCGGGGGCGAATACGTTCTTCCGGTGCCCCCGGTCCGGAACCCCGTCATCTATGATTAGCTGCATCGCCACGCGACGGGCATCGTCGGGGCCGTAGCTGATGTTCTCGCCGATGGTGCTCTGCCAGCGGCCGATGCGTTCGGCGCGGGCACGCATCTCCATTTTGCCCGAGCCGTGCCCCAGGGCTCCCGTTCGGGCCTGTTCCCGGGCCAGTTCGGCGGCGACGCGGGCGAGCCCTTCCGACCAGGCCAGGGGGGGGATGGGGCGCTGCCGTTCCAGAAACCGCACCGCTTCATCCACAGCAGCAATCCCCTCTTTCGTGACATACCTGATCCGGCTTCCCGGCGGTATGTGATACTTCCCCGAGAACTGGGACCGGTAGACGCGCAGATGTTGCGCATAGGCGCGAGGATTGGTCCTGGCAGCGTTCAGTTCGGCAAGTACGGCCGTGGGGAGATCGTCTCCGGCTGCCGCATGAAACGGCAGCGCGAATAAAATAGCGGCCATGGACAGCATTCGGCCTATGGTGGTTATGGGCATGGCGTTTCCTTCCCGCAAAATGGCAGTATCCGGAGAAAAGATTACCGGTTCCCGTGCAACAAATCAAATGAAGTAAAGGACACCGCTTGCGGGAATGCGCTGCGACTCATGTTGCGGTTATATGAATACAAAATAATGTTTTGAAAGAAGTCCTTCAGTCTGCCCGGTTAGTTCCGATATAATCCGGTAGGGAGGGAGTTATGGATACCTATATTATTGATGCGGAACTTGAACACTATTTCGGCGAGCGCCTCTCATCATCCAACAGGGAAGCCCTTCGCCGACTCTACATACGGGCAACTTCCCGCTTCAGCGGCGAGGAGCTGGAGGAATACAAGCGGCGCCTCAGAGCCCATGCCCGGGCTTATGCAAAGCTGGGGCGGATGCTTCAGTCACCTTTCCGCCATATGGAAACGGCGCTCTTCATGTCGAGCCTGACACTGTTCGTGGCCGGAGTAGTGATGTTCGTCAGCGGTTCGTTCCCGGCCATGGTTGCCTGTTCCACTGCGGCCGGCTTTGTGGGGATGATCGAGTGCTACCGCAAGCTTGCCGAGCACTGGTGGCGCTACGGGGTCATGGAGGCCGTCTACCGCGAGCTTGCCGAGAGTCTGACGGAAGGCTGAATGCAAAAGGCGCCCCGCGGGACGCCTTTTTTGTCGGGCAGAAACGTCAGCGGCGTTTCCTCAGCCGGGTCAGGCCTATTATAACCCCCGCGGCACCGAAGAGGGCGAAGGTGGATGGTTCCGGGGCCGGGTAGATTTGGGCCGTGCCCGTCCCCGCAAGGGTCCAGGGCGAAGCCTCCGGTTGGAATATGCCGAGCGGATTGATGGAAAGATCGCTGGTGATGGCCAGTTGAGTCGCGACTCCCTTCTCCGGGTCGTCGGCGTTGAGGATGGATGCCAGGCAGTGACCCGTGGCGTTCGTCATTACCTCCAGGCCGGCAAACGCCTGGCCGATGAGCGCCCCCTGCATGAGGTCGGCCAGGGTCACGGTGGGATCGGTGTGACAGTAGAAATAGCCTGAACTGCCGATCCCCGCCGAGAGGAAGGGGAGCCCGTCGGTTGCCGCTGCCATGCCGTTGGCGAGAGATCCCGCCGTTGTGTAGGCGGTGGCGCCGCTTCCCTGGTCCAGCCACAGGGCCAGCATCTCCCCCGGCGCCAGGATTTCCGCGAGATTTATCGAACTTGAACCGTCGGAGAACGCCACCAGATCCGGACTCCCGAATTCCACATGGGCCAGTGGCGACGTCGGGACGAGCGGATCGTAGGCAAATCCACCGTCAACCGGGTATGGCGGAACGCTCAGGACTTTGTGGGCGTAAACCCCCGTCAGTTGCGCTTCGGGGCCCGCAGTAAAGATCGTTTCCCCTCCGGCCGTGATCCGGTTCACGGATATAATGCCCACCAGATGGTCTCCCGGTGCCAGGTCAAACCCCGCCTTCCTGGTTCCGTCCGCCCCGAAGACACTCTCCACATAGCTGAATTCAAGCGTGTTCAAAGCATGGGACTGGAGGACGGTTGCCGATGCTTCCAGTGCCGTGCCTGCCACCAGCCCCGCAATAACCGCAAACAACACCCCGATTCTTTTCACCCGTCTGCCCTCCCTGGCAATGGATTTCCGCCCGCCGCGCTGCATGCGCGGAGCCAGAATCCATAAGTTTCAGTAATCCCGACCGGTTATGGCCGGCTGACGAGTTGTATCATGAAAAATTATTAAAGGGAAGGGGGTCACTTCATCAGCAGCAGGCTCAGGGCCATGACGATCATCCCCGACACGAGCCCGAGCAGGCTGTCGTGCCCTTTGCCGTAGGCCTTGCTGGTGGGGAGCAGTTCATCGAGGCTGATGTAGACCATGATTCCGGCTACCCCTCCGAACGTGAGCCCCATGACCTGGGGGGGGATCGCGCCGCCCGTCAGCAGGGTGAGCGCCAGGAACGCCGCTCCGGCCCCCACCGGCTCGGCCATGCCGCTGAGGAGCGAGTAGGCGAAAGCCTTGCGCCGGTCGCCGGTGGCGTAGTAGATGGGGACGGAAACGCTGATCCCCTCGGGGATGTTGTGGAGGGCAATGGCAAGGGCGATGGCGGCGCCGAGGCTTGGGTTCTCCAAGGCCGCCAGGAACGTGGCGAGCCCTTCGGGGAAATTGTGGATGGCTATGGCCAGCGCCGTGAACAGCCCCATTCTTGCCAGCCTGCTCCGGTCGACCCGGTGGTCATGGCTGCCGGCGCGGGCCTCTCCGGCCAGCGGGTCAGCCGTGTCGAATACCGGCCAGGCGGCTGCCGCATCGTGGAGGGGCGCCGTCTCCTCCTCCGAATGGGTCTCGTGGGGGTTCTTCGCCGCCGGCACCAGGGTGTCGATTAGGCCGATCAGGGCCATGCCGCCGAAAAACGAGCCGGTGTTTATCCAGTGCCCCAGCCTTTCCCCATAGGGTATGGTCAGGGCAGCAAGCCCCTTCGGCATAATCTCCACGAATGACACATAGAGCATCACCCCCGCCGAAAAGCCCGTCGCAACCGACAGGAAGCGGTAGTCGGTCCGCTTGGCGAAGAAGGCGATGGCGCTGCCGACCCCCGTCGCCAGGCCGGCCAAAAGGGTCAATCCCAGTGCATACCAGATGTTGGACATGAATTAACCTTGATTGATGGGCGTGAACCGGTCAGGTGAAAGTTTTATAGCATCCCGTCAAGATGTTGCAATCCCCATGGAGTTCCATTGCAGAGAATATTCTTCAGCATGTTGGGGAATACTGTTCAGTTTCATGGATATTTCCAGTGGTCTGTTTTTGGAAACCTCCTGTTTTCAGTATGTTGCGTTTTGGTACGCCCTGTGAAATGGAGAAGGGCAAGAACAACGGGATTGCCCCGCTAATCCCATGACAAGGAGAAAACGATGAAAAAGCTCATGGCAACCGCACTGACCCTTACCCTCTTTTCCGCCATGCCCGCGCTGGCCCTCCAGCATGGTGATACCCACAAGCAGATGGATGAAAAGTGCGTCAAGGAATGCGAAATGATGCTGAAGAACTGCGCCCGGGAGACCGACAGCCTCCAGCAGAAGATTGCGCGGCTCAACAAGGAAATCGCCAAGGGGACAGCCGTCTACTCAGTGGATGAGTTGAAATCCCTTGAAACCAAGCTCAAAGAAGCGAACCTCATCCTGAAAAACCTGATCGAGAAGCAGTAACCCTTTCCCATCAACGGCCCTGGCGCGGCGGTACGTTTACCGCTCCGCCAGGGCCAGTCTCACGCCCAGCGAAGCAAAAACCCCCGCAGTCAACCAATCGAAATACCGCGCCACCCGCGGACGCGCCAGAATGAAGCTGCCGATGCTCCCGGCGAAGTAGCCGATCAGGCAAAAGATCACCACTGCCTGCACCATGAAGATGAGCCCCAGAAGCAGCATCTGGAGCGGGATGCGGCCCGCTGAAGGAGTCACGAACTGGGGGAGGAACGCCAGGAAGAACATGGCCACCTTCGGGTTCAGCACATTCATCACGAAACCGCGCCGGAAAAGGGCTGCAGCGGGAAGCTCATCCACCGCGGCAAGCCTGATGGCCGAGCGCTCCTTAAGGGTCTTGAAGGCCAGGTAGAGGAGGTACGCCGCCCCGGCGGACTTCACAACCGTAAAAGCAATTGCCGACGAATAGAACACCGCCGAGATGCCGAAGGCCGCCGCAGTCGTGTGCACGCTCACGCCGCTGCACATGCCGAGGGCCGTCACGATGGCCGGCTTGCGCCCCCGGGCGATTCCCTGGGTTATGACGAAAATGTTGTCGGGGCCGGGGGCCAAGGTCAGGGCAATGGATGCGCCGAGGAAGGCGAGGAGGGTGGAGAGGGGCATGGGAGTCCTTTCCGCAGATGAAGTGAGGCCTCATGGCGGGCGGCAGCGGCTGCTGCCCCCTGTTGCCGGCCATTATGACGGACTGGTCCCGCCGGCGCAAGAACTCACTTCTCAGCGGTGCGGTCCTCAGCCCCCTCCGATGGAACAGGCCGGCCCGGCAGCATACGCGCCGCCGTCGTTGCTGCCGCTGATGGCGCATGCCGAAATCTTCCTTCGCACCTCGGACGACCCGCAGTGTCCGCAAGTCGTTTCAGCCTCTCCGGCCCCCATCTTCTGGAGGCGGGAAAAGTCCTCCCCGCAACTCATGCACTGGTATTCATAGATCGGCATCGCATCATCTCCTTGCTTGATTCAATTATATAAAATATGCCATATATTCGCCTTCGAGTACAAGCCGGTTTTTCCGGTTGGGGGCGGTGCAACTGCGGCTGACCGAGGGCGTACAAAAGGGTGCATGAATCTGTCCACCGGAAAAACGGCCCGATTATTGGCCGTCGCCATGCCTGCCAACTCTCCGTGAGATAAGCGGAAAGCAGTTCCATCGATCATTTTTTACTTAGGAATTTTAATTGCAGATTATTAAAATTTGCGTATAGTTTCGGCCATATCCATTCTTCTTCATCGCATCGAGCCAGCCATGAAAACCCGTCTCATCCTCAAGCCCGGCCAGCGCGGCACAAAACGCCTGACAGACAAATACGGTGACGATCTAGTCTGCGTTCGCTACCGATACGACGCGGAAACACGGCAACGCCTGAAAACAATAGAACTGGTGCTGGAGCGAACCCCATGGGAACCGCCGCCGGAAAAGTTTTCAGCAGACACGGTTCTGGCGCTGCGCATTGAAGGATATGAAACGGAACAGCGCAAGAAGGTGAAAGCCGCCGGGGGAAATGGAATCCGGAAAAGCGTCTCTGGTACGTCAGATATGGCGCAATTGCGGGAACAGAATTGGAAAAGCATATATATGTATATACATAAGGATAAGTGGACAGTGCGCACCCACGCCGTTAGACTGACAAAAGCATGAAAAATCTACGTATTCCGTGTTGACATAGAGAGGATGATAAATGGAATTATACATTCCGAAGATTGTACTCGTTATGCAATTAGTGACAATCTTGCCATGGGTGGCGGAAAGCCGGGCTGAAACATACCAGTGGGTTGATCGTGAAGGAACTATTCATTTTAGTGACAACCCTCAATCTCTTCCAAAGCGAAGTCGCGCTTCTGTGCGTCATGATGTTGAAATGTCGAAAAATCACAATATACCGGAACCGAAAGAAGTAACTAAGGGGCAATTTAATGATAATAAGCAAGTTGATTTTATTCCAAAACAATCATCCTCCGCAGTTGATGGCAATTTAAGGCTCTTGTGGGAATCACACCGTAATGCCTTGGCTAGACATGACATAAAAACAGCGCTAGATATGATCCACCCAAGTGAACGGACGAGATACCAGCAAATGTTTGCCGCCTTGTCAGGAAAGCTACCCGAAATTGTTAGCACCTACCGTGAGCTCAATCTTGTAAGGTTGACAGGCAGAGGTGCACAATATGAGCTTGTGACAAGAGAAAACAAAAATAGGTATTCTTACCAAGTCGACTTTGTTAAAGATGATAATAACCAATGGTTCATATACAGTTACTAGCGCATTTTTTAAACACTAAGGCATTGATGCTTCAATAGATTTATGTCCAATCACGGGGTACTGCGGTGAAACCCGCAGCCCCCGTTACCCCTGGAAGCCTGAAAAGGGGACAGGAAGCCTGAAAAGGGGACAGAAGCCTGAAAAGGGGACAGGCAACTTTTTGAGGTAGTGAGATGCCAAGAATTGCACGAGGACATGCTGGCGGAGAAATTTACCACCTTATCAACCGTGGTAACGGGCGCCAGCAGGTGTTCCACAAGGATCAAGACTATCAGGCGTTTGTGAAGTTGCTCGGCGAGGCAGGCGAACGAATTCCAGTAACACTATTGGCGTACTGCTTGATGCCGAATCACTTCCATCTATTGGTCAAGCCAAACTCAGGAGCCGAGCTTAGTAGGTGGATGCAATGGCTGATGACAAGCCATGTCCGCCGGTATCACCGACATTATGGAACCAGCGGTCATGTTTGGCAGGGGAGATACAAGAGCTTTATCGTTCAGGAAGATGGTCATCTTCTGACGGTAATTCGCTACATAGAAGGGAATCCGGTTAAGGCCAACATTGTTGCTAGCGCAACGGACTGGAAGTGGAGTTCACACGCTTTCCGATCCATCGAGTGTAGTTTGTTGGGCGGACTGCCGATAGAGTTGCCGAGCCCGTGGACAGAGTACGTGAATACGCCTTTGACCGAGTCGGAATTGGACAAACTTCAGAACAGCATAGATCGCCAAACGCCATACGGAGAAGAAGCGTGGCAAGTAATGGTATGTAGAGAGCGTGGACTAGAATCGACAATGCGCAAACAGGGGCGCCCCCGAAAAGGAATTGGGGAAAAGTAGCCTGTCCCCTTTTCCTTATGCGAAAAGGAATTGGGGAAAAGTAGCCTGTCCCCTTTTCCTTATGCTGTCCCCTTTTCCTTATGCCGGGGAAATGTTTCTGAAGCGATATGAAAACGACAAATACGAGACGAATGTGTATAGCTGGGGCTTGGCCTTAAAGAGAGATAAAGGCAGTGTGGTAGTGAAGGGGGTGATGAAGGGTTCTCCCGCAGATAAGAGCGGGATCAAGGTGGGTGATGAGGTTTTTGCAGTCAACTCTTTGGACGTGAAACAATTATCCATGATCGATCTCATGGCTCTCTCTTTGGATGACATAATTGACCGGGTCGAGCTTGTCTATTCAGGCCATAGCGGCAGGAAGATGGTTGTGCTCAAGAAGGAAATGCTGCTGCCTGTCGTGAAATGATGGAAAATGGAGACGAATTTTATTGAGTGTAATGGAATGTTCCAATTCTCGAGTGGACGCGGGCGCGGCGGAAACCGAGCGCCGCGCCGGTTACGCTTATGCATGTTAAATCATGGGAGAAATAAGATGACAATCAAAGAACTTTTACTTCGGTTTTTCCCTTGGCTATTTAGTTCTGCTTATCGGCTTCGGACTGGCTCAAAGCTGGGAATGCCTTGCAGGCCATTAGAGTTCATAATGACGAGACATGTCCGCAATATTTTGTTTCTTATTTTGATGACTATCTTCCTGACAGCCAGTTACGGTTGTGGAGGAAGTGGGAGATCCGGCAACGACAATAGTTCCGGTAGCCTGACCGGAAGTGGAAAATAGAGAGAATGGGGGCCGTGTAATGCGCAGAGTCGTTACATTGATTGTTGTCGCATTTCTATTTTGTTTTTCCGCAGTCAGTTACGCATGGTCAGGGCATCTGCCGTTAAGCAAGGACCTTACGGTTCGGCTTTCATCCCTCAGCTCCCAGGGGCAGTTGCAGACTGTGTCCGAGACAGTTGCCAGGACCGATGCTCTTGGCAAGATAGCCTTTGGTTTTCCGACAGTTCCGTCTTCGGCAACAACACCGTTTTTGCATATCCAGATCATGGACGGCGAGAATGTTTTGCGGCAGGCTATCGTGCCGAGCCCGCAACCTGGTGGTGCTGTCGATGTAGGCGTCAGCGAAGTGACCGATCTTCAGGCACGTGCACTGCTGAAGGCTGCGGCACTATCCGGCAGGCTGACGCCAGTGTATATGCTTATTGCCCAGGCACTTCTGCGAACTCCTGTGGTCAGCACGACAGATGCTGAGGCCATTGGCCCTGCCATTGTGGCTGGAGTCGATGCAATGTCCGCTATCCTTGCAACGGATGGTTTAACCACTGACCAGCACGCCGCATTTATGGTTTCACTGAGAGAAGGTTTGGTAGTTGCTGCTGGACGCTATAGAAAATCAGTTGATGATTCGACTCCATTCGATCAGAACGTCGAGGCGTATCTGAGGGGCGAGGCGTATGCCGTACTCTTGCAGTCGTTGATCGACGCTGGCATTGATGCGAAAATGAACCTGGAAACAGTCTCAACTGCTTTTGCGGCAGCTGGTGCAGCAATTGAGACCGCACTGGAAAGCAATCCAGATGTCACTACTGTTTCAAGGGCAGTCATGCGGCTAGGGTACGTCACCGGCATTTTGAGTCTGAGCAACTACAGGGTAATACGGGAACTGGTTGACAGCCTCAAGTATGCCGGTTTTTCGCCACCTAAGTTTTCCAGGTTTTATTCTTTATTTGATTTGGTGTTGCTGAACACTACCAACAGCCTTAAGTCAAGCTCATTGGAAAATGACCTCCAAGGAGTACAGATCCAGGAATTAAATGCGGTAGCAAGGCAAGATTTGATGATGGTTAAGATTGCGCTTGAAAGTTATACGCTTTACACAAGCTCCGAGTATTCCGGGCTCATGCTTGAGATCACCATGCGCATGGCGGCCATGGGTGGGGGCATGGCCGGAATGACTCCTGAGCAACTGTTAGAAATTTTAGGGCGAGGGACTTCGATATTTGAGTTGCTAGCTCCCGAGCAACAGGCCCTATCCATGCCCGTTAACGTGCCGACCTTGATGCCATACGAACTGGCGGCTTGGGCATATATTCACATGGAGCCCGGTTTTGCTTACACACCGGTTGCGGGTCTCATCGATCAGCTCGTGAGCAAACCGACGGTCATTCCTCAGTTCGACAAACTGGGAGAACCTTACAAATCCTTGGCGTTACTTATGTATGATCTCAATTTGATTAGTAACTTGAGGTGGCAGGATCAGCAGGATGCCGATACCGCCCTTGAGGCGAACTCTTTGAATCCGCAACGTTGGTATCCTCTTGCCACCGTTAGGCAGATATTGGAGAACAATTACCAGCGATGGGACCTGGTCCGACAGCACATGTCCGGTTTATCACCGGAAGCAAAGAATGCATTGATTTATCTGGGAAGCTATAATCGTTTCGTTGCTTTTTAGACCCGGGACGGGCGGAAAAACCGCAACGGCTTAAGGGGTCAGACCTACACATTTGAGGGACTGAAAAGGGGACATGCTACTTTTTGAGGTCTATCCACCACCACTCTTATTTCCGGGCGAAAAAGCTGGTCATCAGGTTACGGTAGTTCGGGATGTGATTAGAGAACAGAGCACCCAACCCCTCAATGTCATTCCGCCAGTCACGGTGCAGTTCGCAGGCAACCCCAAACCAGCTCATCAACTGCACGCCGGCAGCTGCCATTCGAGCCCAGGCCGCATGACGCGTAACTTCATTGAAAGTCCCCGACGCGTCAGTGACTACGAATACTTCGTAGCCGGCCTCTACGGCGGAAAGCGCAGGGAACGCAACACATACCTCTGTCACGACACCTGCAATAATCAGCTGCTTGCGTTCCGTCTTTTCCACGGCATTCCGGAAATCTTCGTTGTCCCACGCATTGATCTGGCCCGGGCGCCTGATGCAGGCGGCATCGGGGAATGTCTCCTTGAGTTCCGGCACCAGTGGCCCGTTCGGCCCTTCCTCAAAGCTCGTGGTGAGAACAGTAGGCAGGTTAAAATATTTCGCAGCGTCCGCCAGAGCCAGGACATTGTTCTTAAATTCTCCGGGAGAAAAATCCTGCACCAGCGAGATCAGACCTGCCTGATGGTCTACAAGAATACATGCTGCTTTGTCCCTGGAGAGTCGAATGTACTTCGACGATTCGCTCATGATTTACCTCCTGTCGAAATCCCCCCCCCGAATTGCCGACACCTTGCTATGTGAGTGTAGCGCAAGAGAAAATGATGTCAAAGAAACGGGGAGTATCGGAAGTTTGTTCCTAGGGGGGGGCGGCGTTAGGAGGCGTTCGGGGCCGGACCAAACTAAATAATTAATGCACCGCTGCGGACTGAACAGGAAAAACCGGAAAAACCCGAAAAACCGGGACAGATTTATTTATGGGGAAAACCGGTGGGGAAAACCGGGACAGATTTATTTATTGCTAATGAAAGAGAAAGATAAAGCGGTTTTTCGCAGTTGTCCCTGATTTCCGGATTTTCGAGATCTGCCCCTGACCATGTTTGACAGAAATGCGCCGATTCCCCAAAAGCTGATATAATCTCTTCCTGTGCGGCACATCACTCCATGGGGGGAGAGGATATCGGTGCAGAATATTCGCAAGTTCGTGATTCCGGAGATCGTCTACGGCAATGGTTCCCTCGGTCTGGCCGGCCAATACGCCAATCGCTTCGATCTGCAAACCGTGATGGTGGTCAGCGACCCCGGCGTGGAGGCGGCCGGGTGGACTGCTAAGGTTGTAGACAGCCTGGCGGTTTCCGGCATTGCTGCGGTTCTCTTTACCCGGATCACTTCCAATCCCAAAGATCATGAGGTGATGGCCGGCGTCGCCCTGTACCGGGAGGCGGGCTGCGACGGTATTGTGGCCGTCGGCGGCGGCAGCCCCATGGATTGCGCGAAGGGAATCGGCATCGTCAGCTCGAACGACGGCACCATTCTCGACTACGCGGGGGTGGATCAGGTGCCGTTTCCCATGCCTCCCCTCATCTGCATTCCGACCACGGCCGGCTCTGCGGCCGACGTATCCCAGTTCGCCATTATCACCGATACGGCCGGGCAGCGCAAAACCGCCATTGTGAGCAAATCGCTCGTGCCGGATGTTTCCCTCATCGACCCGTTGCTGACCATGACCATGGCTCCGGATCTCACGGCCTGCACGGGGATGGATGCCCTGGTCCACGCCATCGAATCCTACGTTTCCAATGCCAGTTCGAGCTTCACGGACCTCCATGCCCTTGAGGCCATCCGGGCCATCCGGCAGAACCTTGCGGCAGCGTTCAGGGAGCCGGCTTCGCTGCCGGCGCGGGAGGCCATGATGTATGCCAGCACCCAGGCCGGCATGTCCTTCTCCAACGCCAGCCTCGGCGCCGTTCACGCCATGGCCCACAGCCTGGGGGGATTGCTCGATTCTCCCCATGGCGAATGCAATGCCCTCTTGCTGGAACACGTTATCCGTTACAATTTCCCTGCTGCCGCCGGGCGCTATCGCGCCATCGCCCAAGCGTTCGGCGTTGCGACTGCCGGCATGGACGACGAGTCGGCATGTGCCGCCCTGGTAAAAGGCATTGCCGAATTCAGGAAGAGCCTCGGCATTGCTGCGACCCTTGGTGATCAGGGGGTAACGAGAGCCCATCTGCCGCATCTGTCGGCCAAGGCCATGGAGGATGCGTGCATGGTGACCAATCCACGCCGCCCCACCCGGCAGGACATCGAGAGGATTTATGCGGCGGCGCTCTGATAATCCTGAAAACTGGGAGGAACTCCGCAACCGGATTATCGGGATGGGAGAACAGTCGTCCCGTAAAAGCTACTATCCGGAGCTCAAGGCTCGGCTGCACGAACTGGAGGAAACCAAGAAGTCCCTTGCGGATGTCAATGCCTTTCTCCAGACAGTAATGGATGCGGCCACCGAAGCGGCGATAATCGCCACAACGCCCGATGGCACCATCACCCTCTTCAACAGGGGGGCTGAAAGGCTGTTCGGGTACCGCGCCGAAGAAGTAATCGGCAGGCTGACCCCCCTCAGTTTTCATCTCGATGCCGAACTGGCCCGCCATGGTGAGGAGTTGAATGCTGCCTACGGTGTCTCTCCCGACGGTTTCAGGGGGCTTGTGGAACGCGCCGACCGTGAGGGCTCTGAAAAGCTGGAGTGGACCTGCCTCCATAAAGACGGCCGCCATATTTCCATCGAAGTGGTTGTGACGCCGATCCTCGAAAAAGGTGAAACCACCGGCTATCTCGGCATAGCCACGGACATCAGCCAGCGCAAGCAGGCCGAAGAGCGGCTGCGGCTATCGGAGCAGAAGTATGCCAGCATCTTTCACCTGATGCCGGATATGGTCGGCATCACCCGGATGGAGGACGGTGTCTTCATCGAGGTGAATAAAGGTTTCGAGCAGTGGACCGGATGGAAAAAGGAGGAGCTGGTCGGCCGTTCTTCACTCGACATCGGCCTGTGGTCCCCCGAGGCCAGGGCTCGGGCAGTGGCAATTACCCGGGAGCAGGGGCGGCTGGTGAATTACGAGTTTGTCCTCGGCACCAAGTCGGGGGAAAAACGCTCTGCCGTCATGTATCTGACCCCGATCACCATTCAGGGGGAAGAGTGCCTCTACTTCATGGTCCGTGACATAACGGAGAGCAAGCTGGCAGAGGCGGAGATCCTGCAACTCAACGAAACGCTGGAACAACGGGTCCACGAGCGCACCGCCCAGTTGGAGGCGGCCAACAAAGCCCTTGCCGAGGAAGTGGCGCATCGGCAGCAGATGCAGGACAAAGTCGAGCGGCTCAACAGGGACCTGCAGGAACGATCCGAGTCGCTGGAGCTTGTGAACAGGGAGCTCGAATCTTTCAGCTACTCGGTCTCCCACGACCTGAGGGCTCCATTGCGGCACATGGCCGGTTTCAGCAGGATACTCCTGGAGGATTACGGGGAGAAGCTGGATGCCGATGCCGTCGGTTACCTGCTCAGGATTGAACAGGCCGGAGACAAGATGGGGTTGCTGATCGATTCCCTGCTGCAACTCTCTCGCATCAGCCGGACGGAACTGGCGCTGCAGCAGGTTGACCTGTCCTCCCTGGCCAGGGAGGTTGTGGCCGAATTGCGGGAGCAATCCCCGGACCGGTTGGTGGAGGTGGAAATCGACGATGGCCTCTCTGTCATGGCCGATCCGGTTCTGGCAAGGGTAGCGCTCCAGAACCTCCTGGGGAACGCCTGGAAGTACACCCGTGGGGTCACGCCGGCGGTCATCGGATTTTTTGCCGAGGTAAAGGACGGCAAGAGATATTTCTGCGTACGGGACAATGGGGCGGGCTTCGACATGAGTTATGCGGGAAAGCTTTTCGGTGCCTTCCAGCGGCTCCACTCCGATCAGGAATTTGAAGGAACGGGCATTGGCCTGGCTACGGTTCAGCGAATCATTCACCGCCACGGCGGCGAGATCCGGGCCGAAGCGGAATCGGGCAATGGGGCAACCTTCAAGTTTACCCTTGGCTGATCGATCCCGTGAACCGGTCCGTCTTCGTGTCGATTCCGGCAAAATCACATCGAATGCGTTATACTGGGTAGCATCCTTCGAACAAGGAGCCCGGTATGACTATAATCCCTGCTTGCTGTCGATCCGTTCCGCAGTACGTTGTTTCCCTTTTTTTCATCATGCCTTTCATGCTGACCGGCGCGGCTCTGGCTGCCGACACATGCACCGGCTGCCACGGGGACGGAGCGGAAATGCTCCGTCTCGGTTTCCCCCACCTGACCGTGACCGCGGAGGAGGTGTCCCGGCAAGCGGGTATGGCTGCCGGCTGTGCCGACTGCCACTTGGGTGATCCGGCAAAGCAGGACCGCGAGGCGGCACACCGGGGCATGGGGCGGCTGCAACTGGTGCGCAAGAAGGGGCTGCTGGCCGAATCCGCGCAGCGCGGGGCTCCCCTGGAACTGACCGGCAATCCCATGACCCGCATCCAGCATCAAGTCATCAGGGACGGTGAGGTGGTCATCGACCCGAATGTCACCCTGGTCCTCTACCAGGATAAGCGTAAAGATAATCTTTCCCAGGATTTCGCCATAATGGAGAAGACCTGCGGCGCCTGTCATGCCAGGGAGTTCTCCGAGTTCACCCATAGCAATATGGGCCGCAATGCCAAACAAAGCAGTTACAAAAGCTGGATCGACCCGCAGCGCGGCCCCCATAACTGCGGCGCATGGTTCGACGGCAATTACGAACGGATTGCGGCGAACACGTCCGTCCCCTTCTCGCGGGAGCAAAACGCGCTGAACCAGCGCAGTTGCAATACCTGCCACGTGGGGTGCCTCGATTGCCACTACGATCCGCAGCCGAAGGACCCGGCCAACCCGAAGATGGGGATGCATACCTTTAACCGGGTGCCGAAGCCGGAAAGCTGCTACGGGGGCGGCCGCGGCCAGATCTGCCATGCCGGCCCGGAGGAGCGGCGCCGGGGGGCGGGCTATTTCGGCGGCAGCTATGCCAACCCCGAAGGGATGGAGCCGGACATCCATCAGGTGAAGAAGGTCGGCTGCCTCGATTGTCACGAGAACAGCGGGTCCAGGAGCGGACTGGGCCATGGAATGGTCAAGCGGCAGGGGCGTTGCGACAAATGCCACGAGCGGCAGGTCGCCGGCCATAAACTATCGCTGCACAAGTCGCTTTCCTGCGAGGCATGCCACATCCGGAACATTTCCGGCTACCAGGGAACCTTCTGGGGGCCGGGGAAGCTGGCCGGTTCGGACACCCCGTATTTCAAGTACAAGGAATATTATGGAATCATGAAGGAGCCCATTCTGATACGCGATCAGAAAGGGCGCTGGATACCGGTGAAGCCGTTTCCGATGGCGGTCCTGAATCAGAAGAAGTCGGCGTTGAAACCGGGCCTGCACTGGCGCTGGCCCAAGAATTTGCCCGACTTCCAGCGCACCGACGATGCTTACGGGTATGTGGGGTTGTTCGGCGGGTTGCCCGGGAACAATCGGGCGCTGTTATGGATCCAGATGGACAAGGTTTCCCACAAATACGGGAAAAGCCGCCCCTGCGCCTCCTGTCACGAGTTGCCCGGCGGCGAGCAGCGCCAGCATGTGGAATGGGACTTCACCGACGCCGGAGCGTTGCCGTTCAGCGGCAGTCACACGGTGTTTGCGGGGAAAAAAGGTCTCTCCATCAGGGAGATGAAGTCGGAACAGATTGAAGTTCTAGATGGCTACCGGCTGTCAAGCCTTGCCCCCTGGGTCTATCTGAAGGACCGCTGGCGGATCGGGGGCGATTTCTCCCTGCCGGCGCTCAGGGACCGGAAGCTCTACAACCTGACCAGTGAGGATGCCGCCAGGGCGCGCCAGGAGAAGGTGGTGCATTGACGGGGCGGTGGGGTGAATGGGGCTGCTGCGGCATCCTTACAGCTTGAACTGTCTGACCAGTCGCTGAAGTTCATCCGACTGGCTTGAAAGCGTGCCGGCCGCCTGGGCTGTTTCCGCAGCGCCCTGTGCGGTCTGCTGGACAACCACGGTAACCTGCTGGATGTTGGAGGATATTTCGCCGGTAGTGGCGGTCTGCTGTTCGGCGGCGGTGGCTATCTGGTTGAGCTGCATGGTTACGTCGTTAATCTGTTGGAGTATCTGCTCCAGGGAATTGCCGGATTTGTCGGAATATTCAGTTCCCTTCTCCACTTCGGCCACACCTTCATCCATTGCTGCGACTGCCCCCAGGGTTTCATGCTGGATGGTCTTGATCATTTCGGCAATCTCGCGGGTGGCGCGGGTTGTGCGCTCTGCGAGGGCCCGCACTTCGTCCGCCACGACGGCGAAGCCGCGCCCCTGTTCTCCCGCCCTGGCGGCTTCGATGGCGGCATTCAGCGCCAGAAGGTTGGTCTGGTCGGCGATATCCTGAATTGTCCCGATGATCTGCCCGATCTGGTCGGACCGGGCGCCCAATCCCTCAACGGTTTTTGCCGCATCCTTCACCCTGGTCGTGATGCGCCCCATGCACTCGGTGGCCTGGCGGACAACTTCCGCGCCTGTCTGTGCGGCGTCGCTGGCTCTGGAAGAGTTCTCCGCGGCGGTCATGCAGTTGTTGGCTATTTCGGCCGAAGTGGCGGCCATCTCTTCACTGGCCACGGCAACCGTGTTGGTCTGGGTCGCAACATTGTCCGTGCCTGCGGCGATCTGGTCGGCGTTGGCCTGAAGTTGCCGCGACGCCATGGCAACCTCTTCCGATGTGTGGGAGATCTGGGAGACGATTTCACGGATGGTCGTCTGAAGTGTGCCGATGGAGCGGATTATGCTGCTTATCTCGTTGTTGCGCTTGGGCGCGATTGTTTGCGTCAGGTCGCCGCTGGTCAAGTGCGCCAGGTAACCTAGAATCCGGTCGAGGGCATCGTTGACCGTCTTGAAGAGCAGTGCGCTGAAGATAATTCCGAGCAGCACGAAAATGGCCGTGGACGTTACGGCCTGGGCGGTCGACAACGACCGCCCCGCTACTACTGCAAGGACAATGCAGGCGCTGTAGCACACGCAGAGGAGAATGATCCGAGTGCGAATTTTCAGGTGAAGGTATAAGTTGAGTAGGAAACTCATGTTTGTCTCCGCTGTTCACCGGTGATACTTGAGGTTTTTTATATCTATCGGCAAAGTTGCTGATTACTTTAGCGAAAAATATACTTTTTGGTAAAAATATAGAAAAAACAGCGCTTTAATAGCATCTTCCGGAATTTTGCCCCTTACTCGTCCGCTGCCGATTATAATAATGGTTTTCCCGAGGTGGATTCAATGGCGAAAATACGCATATGCGTCAATGATATGATGCAGACGAACTATGTCTATTACCTGACGGAACCGATGGGCAAGAACTTTCATCCCGACTTCAGACCAGATCTGACGCCGCGGGAGATGCTCGAACTGGGTGTGTTCGGCAGAAAATACATGACCGACTGCACCGGGGAGTTCCCCGAAGACTGGTTTGCCAATGCCAGGCTTTGCCACGAGCGCCATCGGCCCGAGTTGAATTTTTTCGGGGTCAATGCCTCGAAACCGCTTTCCTACTGGAGAGAAAAGGGATGGATTCACACCGATGACCCGCGGGGATGGTTCCAGTGGTACTGCCGCTACTACATGGGGCGGCGCTGCTCCGATGATGAGCGTCAGATCAAGCGGTGGAAGGCGATGGCGCGGCATGTGGCGCAGTTGCGGAAACACTGCCCGGAGGGGCTCCTTTCCTGCCGCAGGAAGCAGCGCCAGGCGCTTCTGCACTGGGCCTACGACAGCCGGAAAATTTGAGCTGCCCCGGCCGCCGGGAATATGAGCAGCAAGATGGCGGAGTGAATTTTCACGGCAAAGTAACCGGGCAGGTAAACCTTACGCCATCACTTTGCGTTATACTTGACAACGTTCGGGCATTTTTTATCCAAGGAGGAACACCATGAAAAGAATTCTTATTGCCCTTGCTGCCATCTCCATTTGGGGAATTCCGGCCATAAGCTCGGCGACCCCGCCCCGGCCCGGGGGATACCTTGCCGGTTTTCTGGGGGTGAACTTTCCCCGGGATGCCGATGTTTCCACCTATGATTATGCTTTTGATGAGAGCTATGATGACGATGTCGAGTTCGATCCCGGCATCGCGGTGGGGGGTGCCGTGGGGTATGATTACGGATTCCTCCGCCTGGAGGGGGAGATTTCCTATCGGCATGCGGAAATTTCCTCTGTCACCGATGCCCCGACCGGGGCGTCTTACCGCGGTGTGGATGGTGATTTCGGAACGCTGGCGTTCATGGCCAACGCCTTCTTTGATCTGCACAACAATTCCCCTATTACGCCCTACTGGGGGGGCGGCGTTGGCTTTGCCGTCCTGAGTGCCAGTGATGTCACAAGTGCCGATGGCCTGCTCTACGAAGAGGGTGAGGATACCGTATTCGCCTACCAGGCGGGCGCCGGGGTGGAGATTGCCCTCAACCCGTTTCTCTCCCTCGACCTGGGGTATCGCTACTTCGGTACGGCAAAAGGGACCATTGACGATGACTCGGACCTCTCGACAAAGTTCAAGATGGAGAGCCATAACGCTCTGATGGGGGTCAGGTTCAAGTTCTAGGCCTGTTTGCGGCAAGGAAGGGAGAAAGCCCGCTGCGAGCGGGCTTTATTTGTCTGGAGCGTGAAGGGGAGGCATATGGAGCAGCGCATTCAGGAAGAAATCAGACGTTTTGTGGCGGAGAGCCCCGCGAACCGTTTCCACGACGATGACGGCCCCTACTTCGATGAGCCCCTCGTGGGGTTCGCCGCGGCCGATGACCCGCTTTTTTGCCAATACAAGCGGATCATCGGCGATTTTCATCTGACGCCGGGCGAGCTCCTGGAAGGGGCGGCAACGGTCATCGTATGGGTGTTGCCGGTTGCGGAGGCCACGCGGATGAGCAATCGGCTGGAAAGCGACCTGCCTTCCCGCAAATGGGCGCTCACCCGCAGCCACGGCGAGACCCTGAACGGCCTGCTCCGGAGGCACCTGACGGCGTATCTCGAAGGGCTCGGCCGCCGGGCCGTGGCGCCCCAGTATTCCCCCCTCTGGCTGGAGTTGCCCGAAACCCCTGCCGGCATTGCCTCCACCTGGTCCGAGCGCCATGCGGCCTATGCCGCCGGGCTCGGCACCTTCAGCCTCTCCGACGGCCTGATTACGGAGCGGGGTGTCGCGCATCGGGTCGGGAGCGTCATCACCGACCTGATGTTTTCTCCCACCCCCCGTACGTTTGCAAGTCATCGCCACAACTGTCTCCGGTACCGGGAGGGGACCTGCGGCCTCTGCATCGGCCGCTGTCCCGTGGGGGCCATCACCTTTGCGGGGCACGACAAGGCGCTCTGCCGTGAATTTGTCTACGGGACGGCTCCCCGCCGGGTAGCGGAGCGCTATGGCGTCCCCCATACCGGTTGCGGCCTCTGCCAGACCCGTGTCCCGTGCGAAGCAACCGTGCCCCGCGGGAAAAAATCAATGGTATAAAAAATTTTAACTGGACGCGGCGTGTCGTGGTGATTAAAATGGAATGAACGTTCATTCCGTATTAAGAAGGTGTAACGATATGCTGAAGCCAGACAAGCGTGATGAAATCCTGAGAGCAGCCATCAAGCTGATTGCCGAGTACGGCTTTCACGGCGCTCCCATGGCAATGATTGCCGTCCGTGCAGGGGTGGGCGCCGGGACCATCTACCGTTATTTCGAAAACAAGGATGTGCTCATCAATGAGCTGTATCGGGAACTGGAAGATAAAATAAGAAAGTATATCCTGTCTGGATATTCGACGGAAAGGCCAATCCGTGAGCGTTTCGTGCACCTGAATACGAAGCTGTTCCGCTTCTTTATCGAGTTTCCCCTCCATTTCCGCTATTTGGAACAGTTTCACAATTCACCATACGGGGCGGCTTACCGCAGGGACAAGATACTCGGTGAATCCGACGAGAAGGACGTGTTTATGAGGCTCTTCGAGGATGGGTTGGCGCAACAGGTCATGAAAGATCTTCCTATACTCATACTGTTTTGCCTCTCCTTCGGCCCCCTTATCACTTCGATGAGGGATCACATCCTCGGTTTCATAAGCCTTGATGACATCATGATCGAGCGCATTACCGAAGCCTGCTGGGACGGAGTGAAGCGGTAGCATTGGCGGAAAAAATGTTCCGGGCTTCGTTTTTATCGCTGGAGTGAATGTTCCTTCTTTTTCTTGTGGCTGACAACCCCCGAAAATGGTGTGCCTGCCTGCGAAGGGATGAATCCGATGACGTTGTTTATTGTATTGATGATGGTGGTATGGGCAATTATCGCGATTATCGCGTTAGGCATGAAAGGCAAGTAACCGGTGAGTCGAACCGGCAATTTATTCACAGTACAGGGGTACTTATGCAATTCACCAACAGAGCACGACTGATTACTGTAACTGGATTACTGCTTGCCGGCATGGTGGTGGCCGGTTGCGGAAAGAAAAAAGACGCCGGCGCGCCTCCGCAGGGTCCTCCCGAAGTGGCGGTGGTTACGATCCAACCCCAGCGCGTGGCATTGACTACGGAGTTGCCGGGCCGGACGTCGTCCTATCTCATTGCCGAGGTGAGGCCCCAGGTTGGCGGGATTATCCAGAAGCGCCTCTTTACCGAGGGGACCGATGTGAAGGCGGGGCAGGTGCTGTACCAGATCGATCCCTCAACTTACCAGGCGGCATATGCCAGCGCCAAGGCGGCCCTGGTGAGGGCGGAAGCCAATCTCATCCCGGCACGGCTCAGGGAGGAGCGTTTCCGCGATCTTGTTAAAGTCAAGGCCGTGAGCCAGCAGGATTATGACGATGCCCATGCCGCCCTCAAACAGGCAGAGGCCGATGTGGCCAGCGCCAAGGCGGCGGTGGAGACGGCCCGCATAAATCTCGCCTACACCAGGGTGACGGCTCCCATTTCCGGCCGGATCGGCCGCTCGACCGTCACCGACGGCGCCTTGGCTACCGCAAACCAGGCCCAGGCCCTGGCGACGATTCAGCAGATCAGCTCCATGTATGTGGATGTGACCCAGTCCAGTTCCGAACTGCTGAACCTGAAGCGCAACCTGGCCAGCGGGCTGCTGAAAAACGGCGCTGCGGCCCAGGCAAAGGTCAACCTGCTGCTGGAAGACGGAACCCCGTATGTATTGCCGGGGACCCTGAAGTTCTCGGAGGTTACCGTTGACCAGAGTACCGGATCGATTACCCTGCGGGCGGTATTCCCTAACCCGCAACAGACTCTTCTTCCCGGCATGTTCGTGCGCGCCATCGTGAAGGAGGGGGTTAGCGAGCAGGCGATCCTGGTGCCCCAGCGGGGTGTAAGCCGGAATCCGAATGGGGAAGCCACCGCCCTGGTGGTGGGTGCGGGCGACAAGGTCGAACAGCGGGTTATCAAAGTTGTCCGGACGGTTGGGAATAACTGGCTGGTGAACGACGGGCTCAAGGCCGGCGACCGCGTCATCGTCGAAGGAATCCAGAGGGCCAAGCCGGGTACGCAGGTCAAGGCGGTGGCGTTCGAGGCGAAGTCTGAAGCGGCGCCTGCCGTGGCTGCCGGTGGAAATAAAAAATAATATGGAATCTGCCACTGAGACACAGAGGCTCGGAGAAGTACTTAAAAATTCTGTTTTTGGATTAATCAGGAAACTTGTTTAATACTTTTCTCTGTGCCTCTGTGGCAAATGATTTTTTACTCTTTAAATAGACTCCAAGGAGTTCTTTCATGTCCCGCTTTTTCATAAACAGACCCATTTTTGCCTGGGTAATCGCCATCATGGTCATGCTGGCCGGCCTTCTGGCGATCAAGACCCTGCCGGTCTCCCAGTATCCGCCGATAGCACCGCCCCAGATCACCATCAATGCCATGTATCCCGGGGCTTCTGCCCAGACCGTGCAGGATACGGTCACCCAGGTGATCGAGCAGAAGCTGAACGGCATCGACAACCTGATCTACATGTCATCCAGCAGCGATTCGGCCGGGGCCGTTGCCATCAACTTGAACTTCAAGGCCGGCACCGACCCGAACATCGCCCAGGTGCAGGTGCAGAACAAGCTGCAGCTGGCAACCCCTCTTCTGCCACAGATCGTCCAGAAACAGGGAATTCAGGTGGTCAAGTCCACCAGGAACTTCCTGATAATCGTCGGCGTCGTGTCGGAAGACGGTTCCATGGACCGTCCGGCACTGACCGACTATCTGGTGTCCAACATCCAGGACATCGTCAGCCGGTTGGAGGGGGTGGGCGAGTTAACGGTCTTCGGCTCCCAGAACGCCATGAGGATCTGGGTGAACCCCGCCAAGCTGAACAACTTCCATCTTACCACCAACGACGTCATCGCAGCGGTACAGGCGCAGAACGCCCAGGTCTCCGCCGGCCAGTTCGGCGGTAACCCGGCGCCGCCGGGACAGCAGCTGAACGCCACCATTACCGCTCGTACCCTCCTCCAGACAACGGATCAGTTTGATGCCATCATCCTGCGCACCAACCCCGACGGTTCGACAGTTAAATTAGGGGATGTGGCCGAATGCAAAATCGGCACCGAGAACTATGACATCGAGGGGCGCTACAAGGGAAAACCGATGGGAGGGATGGCCATCCGTCTGGCATCCGGCGCCAATGCCCTTGACACGGCCGATCGGGTCAAGGCCAAGATGGCGGAGCTGTCCAGATACTTCCCCGCCGGTATGAAGGTGGTCTATCCCTATGACACCACTCCCTTCGTCAAGATATCCATAGAAGAGGTGGTCCAGACTCTCATTGAGGCAGTTTTCCTCGTCTTCGTCATTATGTTCCTCTTCCTGCAGAACATCCGGGCGACCCTGATCCCCACCATCGCCGTGCCGGTTGTTCTCCTGGGGACTATGGGGACGCTCTCTGCGGCCGGGTTTTCCATCAACACCCTGACCATGTTCGCCCTGGTAATCGTCATCGGTCTACTGGTTGACGACGCCATTGTCGTTGTCGAGAACGTGGAACGGATCATGACCGAGGAGGGGCTCTCCCCCCGTGATGCCACCATAAAGTCAATGGGACAGATCACCAGCGCCCTCTGGGGTATCGCCACCGTCCTTTCGGCGGTCTTCCTCCCCATGGCCTTCTTTGGCGGCTCCACCGGCGTCATCTACCGCCAGTTCTCCATCACCATCATCTCCGCCATGATCCTTTCCGTGCTTACGGCCCAGATACTGACGCCGGCCCTCTGTTCCACCCTGCTCAAGCCGGTCGAAAAAGGGCACCATGCCGGGGAATCGGGCTGGTTTGCCAGGTTCTTCCGCTATTTCAACAGAGGATTCGAGTTCTGCCGCGGCAAATATGAGGGGATCGTCGGCCGCTCGTTCGGCAAGCCGGTGCGCTACCTGGTGGTCTATGGCGCCATCGTCGCCGCCATGGCCTTCTTCTTCCTGCATCTTCCGACAGCATTCCTCCCCGACGAGGACCAGGGGTTCATCGTCTGCCAGATCCAGCTCCCTGCCGGCGCCACCCAAGAGCGGACCATCAAGGTGATCGAACAACTGGAGCATCATTTCCTCGAAAACGAGAAGAAGGCGGTGGAGACGATCATCACCGTCGCCGGCTTCAGTTTTGCCGGCCGTGGCCAGAACATGGGACTGGCCTTTGTCCGGCTCAAGGACTGGAAGCTGCGGCAGACCCCGGATCTGAAGGCGGATGCCGTGGCGAAGCGGGCCATGGGGGCCTTCTCTCATATCAAAGACGGCATGGCGTTCGCCTTTTCCCCTCCGGCGGTGGTGGAGTTGGGGCAGGCCAACGGCTTCGACTTCCAACTTCAGGACCGTGGCGGACTGGGGCATGAAAAGTTGATGGAGGCGCGCAACCAGATGCTGGGAATGGCCATGAAAAATCCCAAGCTGATGGCGGTGCGCCCCAACGGACAGGATGACTCTCCGCAATTCAAGCTGGATATCGACGACGTGCGGGCCGGCGCCCTCGGGATATCCCAAGCGAGTATCAACGACGTTCTCTCCACCGCATGGGGAAGTCTGTACGTCAATGACTTCATCCAGAACGGCCGGGTGAAGAAGGTCTATCTCCAGTCTGAACCAAAGTCCAGGATGCTGCCGGAGGATATCAACACCTGGTACGTCAGCAACAGGAACGGCGAGATGGTGCCCTTCTCGGCGTTCGCCACCGCTCACTGGCAGTACGGCTCGCCCCGCCTGGAACGTTACAACGGCATCCCGTCCGCGGAGATCATGGGACAGGCGGCGCCGGGCGTAAGTACCGGCGAGGCTATGGCCGAGATGGAGAAGATGGCGGCCCAGCTGCCACCCGGGATCGGCTACGAATGGACCGGACTTTCCTATGAGGAAAAACAGGCCGGAAAGCAGGCACCGGCCCTCTACGCCATTTCACTCCTGGTGGTATTCCTCTCGGTGGCCGCCCTCTACGAGAGCTGGACCATTCCCTTCGTCAACCTGTTGATGCTCCCTCTCGGTCTGGTGGGGGCAGTGACGGCAGTGAAGCTGCGCATGCTTCCCAACGACGTCTATCTCCAGATAGGTCTCCTCACAACCGTGGGACTTTCCACCAAGAACGCCATCCTGATTATCCAGTTCATCAAGGATCAGATGCATCAGGGGCACGAACTGGTGGATGCCACTCTGGCAGCGGTGAAGATCCGGCTTCGTCCGGTCATTATGACCTCGCTGGCTTTCTTCTTCGGAACCCTGCCGCTGGCCCTCACCAAAGGGGCCGGAGCGGCCGCCCAGAACGCCATCGGCACTGCCGTCACCGGAGGTCTGTTGTCGGCCACCTTCATCGACCTGATCTTCATTCCGTTCTTCTTCGTGATGGTGTCGAAACTGTTCGCCAGGAAAAAGCAGACCGCGCAGTCGGACGCTGCACCGACTTCGGAGGTGAATTGAGATGAGAATCTCCAGTGTTTCAATTTTATTTATCGCTTTTGCAGCTTTGGCCGGCTGCACCATGGCCCCCAAATACACACGCCCCGCCGCGCCGGTTCCTGCCGCATGGCCGGAAGGCGAGGCGTACAAACAGACGGCGGCCACGGATAACAAGCCCCTTGCCGATATCCCGTGGCAAGATTTCTTCGTGGATGAAAATCTGCGGAAGCTGATCGCCCTTGCCCTGGAGAACAATCGGGATTTGCGGGTGGCTGCCCTCAACATCGAACGCTCCCGTGCCCAGTACCGGATCCGGCGCTCGGACCTCTTCCCGAAGGTTGATGCCACTGCCGACGGCAGCGTCCAGAGGATTTCCGATGATCTCTCCACCACCGGCCGGGGGGATACCGTTGACCAGTACAGCGTCGGCCTCGGGGTCAGCTCCTACGAGCTGGACCTCTTCGGCCGGGTGCGGAGCCTCAAGGACCAGGCCCTGGAGCAGTACCTGGCAACGGAGCAGGCCCGCCGCAGCGTGCAAATCAGCCTGGTTGCCGAGGTTGCCGCCAACTACCTGACCCTGGCCGCCGATCGCGAACGGCTCAAGCTTGCCCGGGAGACCCTGGAGAGCCAGCAGTCCTCCTATAATCTCACCAAGAACCGCTTCGATGCCGGGGTCTCCTCAGCCCTAGATCTGCACCAGGCCCGCACCAGCGTGGAATCGGCACGGGTGGACATCGCCCGCTACACCACCCTCGTGGCCCAGGATGAAAATGCCCTGAACCTGGTCGTGGGTGCGCCGGTGCCTGCCGGTCTCCGGCCTTCGGCCCTCACAGAGACGCTTACCGCCATGAAGGACTTCACCACGGGGCTTCCGTCCGACGTGCTTCTCCAGCGCCCCGACATCCTGCAGGCGGAGAATCTGCTCAAGGGGGCCAATGCCAACATCGGGGCCGCCAGGGCCAACTTCTTCCCCCGCATTACCCTGATTTCCAGTGTCGGCTTCGGCAGTAACGAGCTGTCGGGGCTCTTCACGGGGGATTCATTCACCTGGAGCTTCGCGCCGCGCATCACTCTGCCGATCTTTACCGCAGGAGAGAACCAGGCCAACCTGGACGTTGCACAGACCGATCGCGACATTGCCGTAGCCCAGTACGAAAAGACGATCCAGACCGCCTTCCGGGAGGTGGCCGATGCCCTGGCCCAGCGGGGGACCATCGACGACCAGCTGTCTGCCCAGCAGGCGTTCACCGATGCCACCGCCGAGACCCATAACCTTTCCCAGTTGCGCTATGAAAGGGGCGTTGACAACTACCTCCAGGTTCTCGATGCGCAGCGAGCCCTTTACGGCGCCCAGCAGAACCTGATCGGCGTCCGTCTTGTCCGCCTCCTCAACCAGGCGACCATCTACAAGGTGCTGGGGGGGGGAAGCAAATAAGCCGGGAACCGGCAGTTGCGGAATGCCCGCAGAGCAAAGCGGAGTGTCGTCCGTCACATTTTCAGGTATAAATAAATAGGGGGGAACCAGTCCATGGAACCAAGTGAACTCCGGTTTAAAGATTCGGCGGTAGCACGTGCGTACATCAGCAATCTGGCATATAAATTCGATGAGCCTGAGCATATGGTCGAGTTCCTCCATGCCTGCGACATTGCCCAGGCCGCATTAACCCACTGGCTGTTCCATGAATGCTTGTATTATCGTTTGCAGCGCACCCTTAAAATGAAAGAAACGCACCCTGAAATGAACCTTCAGGCCGAGATGGAGGATGTCTGGAATAAGTACAGCCAGGCCTCGGAAGAGTTTCAGCTTGCAAAGGAAAGACTCCAGAGGATTGTCGGCAAGCTGGATCTTTATCATTTTTGACTTTCTGCCGGCGGTGCTCATGGGGAATCGTCATGGAGAGAGGGGCTCTGCCGATGCAGAGTCTCTCTCCGCCGTTTAAATACCTGAGGGATTGCCGGGACAGCCCGGAGGAGTGTGCTAAACTTTTCTGGACTAATTCCCGAGGAGGAACTTGCCGATGATCTGTTTCCTGCGGTCGATGCGTACGGCGTTTCTGGCGGCAGTCACTCTACTCTCGGTTCCCGCCGTCCTTTCAGCCTTTCCCCATAAGTCCCTTTCCATCAGTTCCGGGGACATAACCGGTTCAAACTATGTTGCATCCAGCGCCGTAGCAAAGATATTCAACCGCCGGAGCACCGATTACGGCATGCGGCTTTTGAGTGTGCCGTCCCAGGGGTCCGTGGCCAATGTGGAGAGCGTGTTCGGGGGGCAAGCCGCCTTCGGGATAGCCCAGACGGAACTGTTGCAGCAGGCGGCTGCGGGGCGCGGCCCATGGGAGGGAAAAGCCCTGGGCAACCTGCGTGCCGTCCTGAATCTTCCCGTGGAGGCCGTGACGATTGTCGCGGCGGCAGACGCCGGAATCAGCAGGGTCAGCGATCTCGGGGGGAAGCGGGTCAACATCGGAGCCGCCGGTTCCATCGACAATGCTTATGCGACAAATCTTCTCTTATTATCCGGTTTGAACCCCGCGGACGTTTCCCTTTCGGAGCATCCCGCCGCCCTCGCCTCGGAACTGCTCCAAAAAAGTGAGATCGACGCCTACATCTACACGGTGTGCCATCCGAACCTCTCGGTGCTGGAGGCAAGCGCCGGTCCACGCAAAGTGCTGCTCGTTCCCATCGACAAGCCCCTTATAGAACTGGTTACGGCGGCAAACCCCCTGCTGCTGCCGGCAGTGGTTCCTACCGACTTCTATTCGGGGCTGGAGCGCCGGGGAGTAGTGCCGTCCATAGGTGTTCGCTCGGTTTTGTTCACCCGTGTCGACATGGCGGAGGAAACAGTTTTCCGCCTCGTACGGGAGATCATGACCAACTTTGATCTTTTCCGGCGCCAGCATCCGGCCCTGCAAAGCCTTACTCCCCGTGAGGCTGCCGAGGCAACGGTCATCCCCACCCATCCGGGAGCCGCCCGCTATTTCCGCCAAGCGGGCCTTGTGCCTTGACGGCCTGCTCCGGTTGTGCCGCGCCAAACCGTAATTCCCGGAGGAAACGATGATGCGGCTTCTCGCGCTGATTTTCCTGCTGGGCTGCTTCTGCCCGGCCCATAATGCCGGGGCGGAGCCACAGCCCTATTTCTATCCGTTCGTCAACCCCTATGAGGCAACCGTCATGGAGTTGCCCAAAGCTTTTGAAGCAAAACTGCCGGAAGAAATTCCTGCCAGGGAGTTTACCCTGCGGGTATTCCCGAAACGTGAGATACCCGGGGTTTTCTGGTACGAAAACGGGCTGGTTTGCAGCATTGCCCGTCAGAATCACAGGGCTCCGCTCATCTTCGTCATTGCCGGTACCGGCGCGAACCACGACACGCCACGCATGAAGAAGCTCCAGAAGGCCTTCTACCAGGGGGGATTCCACGTCATTTCCATAACCTCGCCGACCCATATGGATTTTGTGGTCAATGCATCTGCCGGGCTTCCCGGTGATTCCCTGGACGATGCCAACGATCTCTACCGGGTCATGAAGCTTGCCTACGAGAAGGTGCGGGACAAGATCGACGTGTCGGGCTTCGCTCTCACCGGCTACAGTCTCGGCGCCTTCAATGCGGCGTTCGTCGCCAAGCTCGACGAGGAGGAAAAGCGCTTCAATTTCAGCAAGGTGCTCCTCATTAATCCGCCGGTCAGCCTCTATGATTCCGTTTCAGCTCTGGATCAGTTGCTGGTGGATAACGTTCCCGGCGGCATGGGGAAGTTCGATCCGTGGTTCCGCAGCGTCTTTGCCGAATTCGCGTCCGTCACCAAAGGGATGGAACCGGGGGGGCTCAGCGGAGAGTTCCTGTACAACACCTACAAGCGGCTCCCTCCCAGCGAGGAGAAACTCGCCGCTCTCATCGGTCTTACCTTCCGCATGAGCGCCGCCAACATGATTTTTACGGCCGACGTCATGAACGGCGGCGGCTACATAATCCCGAAAAATGCGAAACTGACCGCCACGACATCCCTTACCCGCTACGCCATCGTCTCTTTCAATACCAGGTTCATCGACTATTTCAACGAATGGTTCTTACCCAGCATTCAGGCGAAGGAGCCGGGCCTGACCCGCCAAGCCCTCCTGGAGCGCATGAGCCTGCGCAGCATTGAGCCATACCTGAAAAGCGCGGGCAAGATAGGCCTGGTCCACAACGAGGACGACATCATCCTGGCGCCCGGCGATATCGGCTACCTGCAGGAGGTGTTCGGCGATCGGGCGCGGATATTTCCCACCGGCGGGCACATGGGAAACATGTTCCATCCCGATGTGGTCACTGCCATGATCGGTTTCCTGACCGGAAAGGAGGACGGCCATGGGAATAATCCATGAACGGCGCTCGTTAGCGATGATTACTCTGCCGGCCCTGCTTTTTCTGTGCGGATGCAGCACCCTTCCCGAAGTCGCTCCCGGCACCCCCCCTCCCAAGCGTACGTTTGAATCGACAGTGAAGGGGGACAAGCCCCAGATGCTCGACGTGAGCGATTCCATGGAGGGGTTCAACCGCGGGACCTATCGCTACAACTACTATTTTGACGAGTACTTCATGCGCCCGGTAGTCCGGACGTACGAATTCATCATGCCGGACTATGCCGAGGACCGGGTGTCCGGGGCCATCGACAACATCGGCGATGTCGGCAACTTCACCAATAACCTGTTGCAGCTCAAATTCAAGGCTGCCGGCATCACCCTCGGTCGCGTCCTGGTCAACTCAACGGCCGGAGTCGCCGGACTATGGGACCCCGCAAGCAAGTGGGGGCTCGAACGCCATCCCGAGGATTTCGGCCAGACCCTCGGCCATTACGGGGCGGGCAACGGCTCGTACATCGTACTTCCGATTCTGGGGCCGTCCAATGTCCGGGATACTGCCGGGCTCGTTGCCGGCACGGCAGCCTTCAACCTGGTCGGCCCCGCCGCCTGGGTCAACGACTCCGCCATAAACACGGCCTATACCGCAACGTCCTCCGTGGACAAGCGGCACAGGATACCCTTCCGCTATCGCCAGACCGGCTCTCCGTTCGAGTATGATCTGCTGCGGATGCTTTACACCATGCAACGGGAGAACGACGTGGCCAATTGAGGAAGAGAGGGGACGCCGTCGCCGATGCCTGACGGCAGAGTTCTCCGCAACTCTGCCGCTCATTACCGACCGGATGAAGCACGGCGGTAGGGTGGAATCGATTATGCCGGACCACACAGGATCGACCAGGGAACGGAATCCTCTCGCACGTTCGGCGGACGGGACGCTCCATCTGCGGCTGGAAGGCGACTGGCTGGCGGGGAGCCTGCCCCTGTCGCCTGGGGCGGTGGAGGATGAACTTGCTGCTGCCACCGCGGCCCGGTTCCTGTTCGAGACCGGTGAACTGGGACGCTGGGACAGCGGCCTCATTACCTTCCTGATCAGGGTGAAGGCGCTCTGCGACGGGCGGGGGGTGGCCTTCGACGGCGGGAATCTCCCCGAGGGGGCCCGGCGGCTTCTCTCCTTGGCCACGGCAGTTCCCGAGCGGCCCCCGGCCCATGGGGGTAGCCGTCCGCCGTTTCTGGAGCGAATCGCCGACCGCGCCATCGGCGCGTGGAAGGGCATGGTAGAGATGAGTGCGTTTCTCGGCGAGGTCACGGTCGCCTGCGGCCGTCTCCTGACCGGCCGGGCCCGTTTCCGTCGTTCGGAGCTTCTGGCGGTCATGCAGGAGTGCGGAGCCCAGGCCCTTCCCATTGTCTCCCTCATCAGCTTTCTGGTGGGGCTGATCCTGGCCTTCGTGGGGGCGGTGCAGCTCTCCATGTTCGGTGCTCAGATTTACGTGGCGAGCCTTGTGGGGATCGGGATTGTCCGGATCATGGGGGCCATCATGGCCGGCATCATCATGGCGGGGCGCACCGGCGCCGCCTTTGCCGCCCGGCTTGGGACCATGCAGGTGAACGAGGAGATCGATGCCCTGGCCACCCTCGGCATCTCGCCGGTGGAATTCCTCGTTCTCCCAAGGGTTGTGGCGCTGGTTCTCATGATGCCGCTGCTGTGTCTCTACGCCGACCTCATGGGAATCCTGGGAGGGCTCGCCGTCGGCGTCCTCATGCTCGATCTGAATGTGACGGAATACATCACCATGACGAAAAAGGCGGTGCGGCTCAAGGACTTCTGGGTCGGCCTCTTCCATAGCGGCGTATTCGGCGTGCTGGTGGCCCTGGCGGGGTGCCTGCGAGGAATCCAGTGCGGGCGGAGCGCCTCGTCCGTGGGGGATGCCGCCACCTCGGCGGTGGTCACCGGCATCGTCAGCATCGTCGTGGCCACGGCGGTCATCACGGTCATCTGCAACATCCTGGGGATATGAGCCATGACAGCCTCTGCCGAACCTTCACATCCGGCCATCGGGGTCGACAACCTGACCATGGCCTACGGTGACCGGGTTATCCAGCGGGATCTCACCTTTACCGTCAACCGGGGTGACATCTTCATTATCATGGGGGGGAGCGGCTGCGGCAAGAGCACGCTGCTGCGGCATCTGATCGGACTCCAGCAGCCGGCCCTGGGCCGGATTACCTATGACGGGACCGATTTCTGGGATCTGCCGCCCGACGAGCGGCAGCTGGTCATGCGCCGCTTCGGGATCCTCTACCAGAGCGGTGCCCTCTGGAGTTCCATGACCCTGGCGGAGAACGTGGCCCTGCCCTTGGAGGAGTACACAGCTTTCTCCCGGGCGGAGATTGCGGACCTGGTCTCCTTCAAGCTGGCCCTGGTGGGATTGGCCGGTTTCGAAGAGTACTACCCCAGCGAGATCAGCGGCGGTATGAAGAAGCGGGCCGGGCTGGCCCGGGCCATGGCCCTCGACCCCGATATCCTCTTTTTCGACGAGCCATCGGCCGGGCTCGACCCCATCAGCTCCCGACTGCTGGACGACCTGATCATGGAGCTTCGGGACAGCCTCAGCGCCACGGTTGTGGTCGTCACCCACGAGTTGCCGAGCATCTTCGCCATCGGCACCAATTCGGTCTTTCTCGACGCCGAGGCAAAGACCATGATTGCGGATGGCGACCCCAAACGGCTCCTGGCGGAGTCAGGCGACCCCCGGATCCGGAGTTTCCTGACCAGAGGCGCGGCGGAGCTCGCCGGGACAGGATTGAAGGGAGATTCGGCTCCATGAGTATCAAGGCCAGCAAGGCGCTCATCGGCGCGTTCGTCCTGGGGGGCATCTGCCTGGTGGTGGCAGGGGTTGCGGTCTTCGGCTCGGGCAAGCTTTTTTCCTCCACGAAGAAATTCGTCATGTACTTCGACGGCTCCGTCAAGGGACTCTCAGTGGGCGCCCCTGTGGTTTTCCGGGGGGTAAAGGTCGGCTCTGTGGTTGATATCGTCCTCCAGGGAAACCTGCATGACATGACGTTCAAGGTGCCGGTCGTGGCGGAAATCGAAGTGGACAGGTTCAACATGACGGACGGGACGGCCGATTCCACCAATTACTACAAGCCCCTCATCGACCGGGGGCTGAGGGCCCAGTTACAGGCCCAGAGTCTTCTTACGGGGCAGCTTATGGTGGATTTCGATTTTCACCCCGACAAGCTGGCCCGTTTCGTCTCCGATGACACCGGTTACCCCCAGATTCCCACCATCCCGTCCACCGCCGAGGACCTTACCCGAAGGATCGGGGAACTCCCTCTCCGGCAGCTCGTGGAAAGGGCGAACGCTGTGGTGGGAGGACTGGAGCGGCTGCTCAACTCCCCCCATATGCAGGAGACTCCCCGCTCCCTGAACCTGGCGGCCGCCGACATGAGGACGCTTCTCAAGAGTATCGACCGGGAGGTGGCGCTCCTGTCCGCCGATGCCCGGGGGGCCATCGGCGCGGCCACCTCCACCATCAGGCATGCCGACCGGGTGCTGGCCTTCGAGGAAGGGGCACCGGCCGAAACGATGAAAAACCTCAACGAGACGCTGGCCCAGGCACGGACGTCGCTGCGCACATTAGACGAGACCCTCGATGCGGTCCGTAGCGCCGCATCGGACGAGCGTTCCCTCTACCAGCTCCGGCACGCGCTCAAAGACATGGGGGAGGCATCCCGTTCCCTCGGTGCTCTGGTCGATTATCTGGACCGTCACCCCGAGGCCCTGCTCCGGGGGAAAACCACTGTCGAGGAGAAGTGAAGATGATGCTTCGTTCTGCGGCATGCTGCGCTCTTTTTGTCTATGCAGCCATCTATTGTGCCGCCTGCGGGAGTACGCCGCCGGCACGCTTCTATACCCTTTCCTCCCTTGCCAGCTCCGGCGGCAGGGGGCGTCCCTCCGTCGGCCAGCCGAGTAAGGTCCTCGGTATCGGCCCTGTCACCCTGGCCGGCTACCTGTACCACCCCGGCATCACCACCCGGAGCGGGCCGAATACTGTAAGCCGCGCGGAACTCGACCGTTGGGGCAGTCCACTCGGCGACGAGGTGACCCGGGTGTTCGTGGAGAACATGGGGGAACTGTTGCCCCACGGCAGGTACGTGGTCCTGCCGTGGCTGGAGGCTTCAGCCCTGGATTGCCGAGTCCAGCTCACCATCACCCGTTTCGACGGCCCAACCGAGGGGCCGGTGGTGTTGAATGCCTCCTGGGTACTCTTCGGCGGGGGACCGAACACCGTACGTGCATCTGGGGAAGCCTCGATCACCGAGCCGCTACGGGGATCGGGCTATGGGGCCACTGCCGATGCCATGAGCCGCGCCCTTGCCGGCCTGAGCCGGCGGATTGCCATGGAAATCGGAACCGTTGCCGATGCTGTGGGGAAGTGACCGAGGCGATCGGAGAAGCCCGGTACTACCTGAAATGTGAAAGGAGATGCCGTGAAACCAGCCAGAATAGCTCTCTATGTAATCGTCGCTCTGTTCGCCGTAATGATTGCCCTGTATGTGTTAACCAGAGAGCCGCACCCCGATTGGCCCATCAACCTGATTCACCTCCTGCTCAGGCATTGAGCCTCCCGGCTTCCTGGAGCAGAGAAAGGAGTTTCTCATGGCTGGCCAATGGGGAAAATGGCTGATCCGGATTTCCGGGGTGCTGGCGCTGACGGTTCTGGGTGTTGTCGCATGGCAGAAGTTCGGCGGGAGCGATAAGGACAAGGGGCTGGTCAGCGGCAACGGCCGCATCGAGGCCGTGGAGATCGACGTGGCCGCCAAGACTGCCGGCCGGGTCGGGGAGATACTGGTGAGCGAGGGGGATTTCGTTACCGCCGGTCAGGTGGTGGCGGTCATGGACACGGAAGTCCTCGAAGCCCAGCTCCGGGAGGCCGAGGCGTACTACCGCCAGATGCAGACCTCCATCGCCACGGAGCGCAGTCAACTGGCCCAGCGGGAAAGCGAGAAAGCGGTGGCGGTGGCGGCGGTCAGGCAGCGGGAGGCGGAGCTCGTCAATGCCCGCAAACGGTGGGAGCGTTCGTCTGAGCTTGCAGCAAAAGGAGCCATGTCCCAGCAGGAAACCGATGATGACTATACGGGATTCCAAAGCGCCGTAGCCGCCGTAAGTTCGGCCCGGGCCCAGGTTGCCGCCGCCGAGGCTGCCATTGCAACGGCCCGCACCCGGGTGATGGGGGCGGGATCCATGGTCGACGCCGCCCGAGCCACCATTGAGCGGATCCAGGCGGATATCAGGGATAGCGCCCTCAAGGCCCCCCGTGATGGCCGGGTCCAGTATAAGGTCGCCCAGTTGGGCGAGGTGGTAGGCGCCGGCGGACGGGTTCTCAGCCTTGTCGATTTGAGCGATGTTTACATGACGTTTTTCCTGCCTACTGCTGCGGCAGGGAAGGTTGCGCTCGGAACCGAGGTGCGGCTGGTACTGGATGCCGCTCCCGGCTATGTGATTCCCGCCAGGGTGTCGTTCATTTCCGACGTGGCCCAGTTTACCCCCAAGACCGTGGAGACGGCCAACGAACGGGAGAAACTGATGTTCCGCGTCCGGGCCCAGATCCCCGTGGAACTCCTCAAAAAGCACATCACCCGGGTTAAGACCGGGCTTCCCGGCATGGCCTACGTGCGGCTCGATGCCGCTACTCCATGGCCGGAACGCCTGGCAACAGGGCTCGTGCAATGAACGCGCGGGAGCCGGCAGCCGCCGCCCCCCGCCCCGTGGTTCGGTTGACGGGGGTTGGCCTCCGCTACGGCAAGACCCCGGCGCTTGAGGATATCTACCTAGATATCCCCGCCGGCTGCATGGTCGGGTTCATCGGTCCCGACGGGGTGGGAAAATCGAGTCTTTTTTCGCTCATTGCTGGCTCCCGGGCGATCCGGTTCGGTGTCGTGGAGGTGCTCGGGGGAAGCATGGCCGACCGCGGCCACCGGCGCACAGTCTGCCCCCGGGTGGCCTTCATGCCCCAGGGGCTCGGCAGGAATCTCTATCCTACCCTGTCGGTCTTCGAGAATGCCGATTTCTTCGCCCGCCTTTTCGGCCACGGCCGCCGGGAGCGGGAGCGCCGCATCTTTGAGCTGTTGCGGGCAACGGGCCTTGAGCCTTTTTCCGACCGGCCGGCGGGCAAGCTGTCCGGCGGCATGAAGCAGAAGCTGGGTCTGTGCTGCGCCCTGATTCACGACCCTGATCTTCTGGTCCTGGACGAGCCCACCACCGGCGTCGATCCCCTGTCGCGCCGCCAATTCTGGGAGCTCATCGACCGCATCCGCGCCAAACGGCCAAGGATGAGCGTGCTGGTGGCCACCGCCTACATGGAAGAGGCGGCCCGTTTCGACTGGCTGGTGGCTATGAACGCCGGCCGGGTCCTGGCCACTGGCTCTCCGCCCGAACTCCTGGCCCAGACCGGCACCGCCACCCTGGAGGAGGCGTTCATAGCCCTTCTTCCCCCCTCCCAGCGGGAAGGCTATCGGCCTGTAGTGATTCCCCCCCGGGAGGTGGGTGTTTCCGCCGAGGCAGCCATCGAGGCCCACGACCTCACCATGCGCTTCGGCGAGTTCACAGCCGTCGACCACGTGAGCTTCCGTATCGGGCGGGGGGAGATCTTCGGCTTTCTCGGCTCCAACGGCTGCGGCAAGACCACCACCATGAAGATGCTGACCGGTCTCCTGCCGGCCAGCGAAGGGGAGGCGTGGCTCTTCGGCCGCCCCGTGGACCCTCATGACATCGATACCCGCCGGCGGGTCGGCTACATGACCCAGTCTTTCTCCCTCTACGGCGAGCTGACGGTGTGGCAGAACCTGGTGCTCCACGCCCGTCTCTTCAGGCTGCCGGAAGAAGGTATCCCGGCCCGGGTGAAGGAGATGTCGGAGCGATTCGGGCTGACGGAGGTGATGGAGAGCCTCCCCGATGCCCTGCCCCTGGGGCGGCGCCAGCGTCTTTCCCTGGCGGTGGCCATGATCCACGGCCCGGAGATGCTGATCTTGGATGAGCCTACCTCGGGGGTCGATCCGGTGGCCCGCGACGGTTTCTGGCAGATCATGGTCGACTTGGCGCGGCGGGACGGGGTCACCATCTTCATCTCCACCCACTTTATGAACGAGGCCGAGCGTTGCGACCGGATCTCGCTGATGCACGCGGGGCGGGTGCTGGTGAGCGACGCGCCGGCGGCCCTGATCGAAAAGCGGGGGGTGGAGACGCTGGAGGAGGCGTTCATCGGCTACCTGGAGGAGGCGGCCGGAGAAGTACCTGAAGGCCTGCCGGAAACGGCCGGCGAGACGGCTGCTGCTGTCGCACCGGTGGGGGCGCCGGCGGTACCCGCCGTGGATGCAGACAGCGGTTTCTTCAGCCTGCGCCGCTTGTTCAGCTACACCCGGCGGGAGGCCCTGGAGTTGCTCCGGGACCCGATCCGCCTGACACTGGCGCTCTTGGGGAGCGCAATCCTCATGTTCGTCATGGGATACGGCATCAGCCTGGACGTGGAAGACCTCTCCTTCGCGGTCCTCGACCGGGACCAGACCACCCTTAGCCGCGACTATGCCCTGAACCTCGCCGGTTCCCGCTACTTCAGCGAGCGCCCCCCCATCACCGATTACGCCGATCTGGACCGGCGCATGCGGGCCGGCGAGATCAGCCTGGCCATAGAGATTCCCCCCGGCTTCGGCCGCGACCTGCTCCGGGGGACTCCGGTGGCCGTGGGGGCTTGGATCGACGGCGCCATGCCCACCCGCGCCGAGACTGTGCGCGGCTATGTGCAGGGGATGCACGCGCAGTGGCTGTCGGCCCTGGCGCGGCAGCATACGGTGGGCTCCTCTGCGGCCGGGGCGGCCACCATCGAAACCCGCTTCCGCTACAACCCCGATGTGAAAAGCCTGCCGGCCATGGTGCCGGCAGTCATTCCGCTGCTGCTCATGATGATTCCGGCCATGCTGACCGCCCTGTCCGTGGTGCGGGAAAAGGAACTGGGCTCCATCGTGAACCTCTATGTCACCCCGGTCACCCGGCTGGAGTTCCTTCTCGGCAAGCAGATCCCCTACGTGGCCCTGGCCATGCTCAACTTCCTCCTCCTGACCGTCCTGGCCGTCTTCGTGTTCCGGGTCCCTCTCAAAGGGAGTTTCCCCGCCCTTGCTGTGGCCGCGCTCCTCTACGTGGTCGCAGCCACCGCCCTGGGGCTGGTGATCTCCACCTTCATGCGGAGCCAGATCGCCGCACTTTTCGGTACGGCGCTCCTGACCCTCCTGCCGGCGGTCCAGTTCTCCGGCATGATCGATCCGGTCTCCTCTCTGGAGGGGGCTGGGGCCGTGATCGGCAAGGCATATCCCACCACCCATTTCCTGACCATCGCCCGGGGTACCTTTTCCAAGGGGCTCGATTTCTCCGATCTCCACGCTTCGTTCCTCTCCCTGGCACTGGCCGTCCCCATCCTGATCGGGCTGGGGGGAGCGCTGCTCAGGAAACAGGAGCACTGACCATGCGGCCCGCGAACATTCTCCATCTTGGCATCAAAGAGCTCCGCAGCTTGCTGCGGGACCCCATCATGCTCATCCTGATCGTCTATGCCTTCACCTTTGCCATCTACTCCGGCGCCACGGCTATGCCCGAAACCCTCCACAAGGCCCCTATTGCCATCGTGGACGAGGACCACTCCCAGCTCTCCCAGCGCATCGTCGATGCCTTCTATCCCCCCCAGTTCGTCCCACCGGTTCTCATCGACAGGGCCGAGATGGATGCCCGGATGGATGCCGGTATCGATACCTTCGCCATCGACATCCCCCCCGATTTTCAGCGCGACGTGCTGGCCGGCCGCTCTCCGGAGATCCAGCTCAACGTGGATGCCACCCGCATGAGCCAAGCTTTCACCGGCAATGGCCACATCCAGACCATTATCGCCAGCGAGATCGGGGGGTTCCTCCAGGGGTACCGCTCGAACCGTGCCCCTGCGGTGGATCTGAGTCTGCGGGCGCGGTTCAACCCGGAGCTGAACAAATCGTGGTTCGGGGGGGTCATGAAGGTCATCGACAACGTCACCATGCTTTCGATAATTCTCACCGGCGCGGCGCTTCTCCGCGAACGTGAGCACGGTACGGTCGAGCACCTCCTGGTCATGCCGGTGACCCCTTTCGAGATCATGACGGGCAAGGTGTGGGCCATGGCTCTAGTGGTGCTCACGGCAACGGCCTGCTCGCTCCTCTTCGTGGTCCAGGGGCTCCTCGGGGTACCCATTGAGGGCTCCATCCCCCTGTTCCTGGCCGGCACGGCCCTGCACCTGTTCGCAACCACTTCCTTGGGGATTTTTCTCGGCACCCTTGCCCGCTCCATGCCCCAGTTCGGGCTCCTGATGATGCTGATCCTCCTGCCGCTGCAGATCCTTTCAGGGGGGACCACACCCCGGGAGAGCATGCCCAGCTTTGTTCAGGCCGTGATGCTGGCAGCTCCCAACACCCATTTCGTCATGCTGGCCCAGTCAATCCTCTACCGGGGGGCGGGGTTTGCGGTGATTTGGCCCCAGTTTGTCTCTCTTCTCCTGATCGGAGCGGTACTGTTTGCCGTATCTCTGGCGCGCTTCCGCAAGACCATCGGGACGATGGCGTGACCCCTGGCCCTGGCCAACTTCTTCCCCCGCATTACCATGCGTTAAAGCGTCGGTTTCGGAGCGATGGGTTGACGGGACTCTTCTCAGGGAATTCCTTCACTTGGAACTTCGCGCCGCGGATAACGCTGCCGATCTTTGCCGCCGGAGCGAACCAGGCCACCCTCAAGGTGGCGGAGGTAGACCGCGACATCGCCGTGGCCCAGTATGAGAAGTCTATCCAGACCGCCTTTCTGGAGATGGCCGATGCCCTGGTCCAACGGGGCACCATCGACGATCAACTCTCGGCCCAGCAGTCCCTCACCGACGCCACCTCCGAGAGCAACCGCCTCTACCAGGCACGGTACGAAAAGGGAGTCGACAACTACCTCCAGATGCTTGATTCCCAGCGTGCCCTCTACGGCGCCCAGCAGAATCTTATAGGTGTCCGCTTTGTCCGCCTCCTCAACGTGGCGACTCTCTACAAGGTGGTGTTATCGGGTAGGAGAAATCTCTGCTTCAGTGGTATAGTTGTCAGGGCAGTGTTGCCGCCATCGGGTTGACAAGGGTGATAGCACGGCTTCCTCTTTATGACGATTTGTCTCATACGATTCCAACCATCACTCTCACAGGCCTGTGTCACATCGGCCGCATTGGGAAGCCGCGGCACATATCCTTTGCCGACAGGTGAATGAAGAAGGAGCGAAACCTATGTATCAAAGGGTGCTTCTGGTCGATGCCGCCACCGGCTTTTACAAAACGAAAAAATACGGTTTCGACCGCTACTTCGGACCGGTGGACCTGGGGATTCATCTGGCTGAAAAGTACCGGAGCCTCAATTTCGGGGTCGGCATCTTTGCCGGCTCCATCTTTCCGGGATCGAACCGGATGGTGGTGACCGGTTTTTCCCCCTGCTGGCAGGGGTATTACATCAGCTCCATGGGGGGCGCCGGGCTGGTTTTCAACAACCTGGGCGTGAACATGCTCAGCCTCACCGGCAGGGCTCCGGTTCCATCGGTCCTCTACCTGAACCGCAACCATGGGGAGGAGATCGAGGTGGAGGTGGTTCCCGTCGACGCGGAGGCTGTCTGGAGGGAAGGGCGCACGGGCGTTTACTCCCTCACGGACCGGGTCCACGGCATGTTCGCCTCCCGCTACGAAAAGGACCCCCGCATTCTCGCCACCGGCCCGGCGGCCCTCCGTACCGACATGGGGGGGATCATGTCGGTCCCCATCAACAATGGAAAGATCAGTTACGTGGACACCTGGGCCGGTCGCGGCGGCTTCGGCAGCGCCATGGTGCGGGAGCACGGCATCGTGGCGGTAATCTACGGCGGCACGGCGGCCGATGAAGACTTCCGGGACCACAAGGTGGCCGACGAATGGTTCAAGAACAAATACAACCTGAGGCTCATGCAGAAGGACCTGGAGGTGACCACCAAGTACCGCTACGACGAGAAATTCGATACCGGCGGCACCTTCGGGGTGAACTATGCCACCATGGGCGGGCGGATTATGGCGTTCAACTACCGCACCATCTACCAGACGGAAGATGAGCGCGCCGACCTGCACCGGAAGTTCATCGTCGGCCACTACCTCAAGCAGTTCAACGAAGAAACAATAACCAACCGGCAGCAGGCCACCTGCGGCGAGCCCTGCGCCGCCGTCTGCAAGAAGATGAACGGCGCCTACAAGAAGGATTACGAGCCCTACCAGACCATGGGCCCCCTCTGCGGCATATTCGACCAGCGCGCCGCGGAGAAGCTCAACCACCATTGCGACGCCATGGGGTTCGACGCCATCTCCGGCGGGGGGGTGCTTGCTTGGCTCATGGACCTTCTGGAGTCCGGGATGCTGACGCCGGAAGAACTGGGGGTGACCAGGGCGCCCCGGTGGGATACGGCCTCCTTCGACCTGGTCAACGACTCCATGCACAACGCTGACCTGGGATGCGAGTTGATCGATGCCATACTGGAGCGTCGGGGAATCCTCGACTTCGGGGAGGGGGTGCGCAAATGGAGCCGCATCCATTCCCGCGCCAAGGGGACGGCGCTCCATGACCGGCTTGTCTACATCGCCTTCAGCAGAAGGGGGTGGATGGTGCCGAACCAGTATTGGGTTTCCGGAGCCCTTGCCCCCATGGCCATTATGGGAAAGTACTACATGATTTACAGTTTCGATTTCGTCCCCCCGCGGACCCTGGGGAGGATGTGCGCAGAGCGCATGAAGAAGGAGCTTATTCTCGATAACCTGGGGATCTGCCGCTTCCACCGGGGTTGGGCGGAGGAACTCCTTCCCGAGGTCATGGGGTCCCTCTATGACAGCCGCGAGCGGTTCCTGCGCTCCATCGACGTCCTGGCGAGCCGTCTTAACAGCCGCAACAGCCCCATATTCTGGGAATCGGCGCGGGACATCGATTATCTGCACACCTTCCTGAAACGGAAAAAGGAGGTGGATAACGACGGGCGTCCCGAACTGGGGGCCTGGCTCGAAAAGTTCGAGACGGACCGGGTGGAGGCTGCCAGGGACTTCTGGTATGAGACCCTCAAGGGGATCGATGAAAGCCTGCGGGAATTTTTCTGACAGGCATGTACGTGATTTAACGCTTGGGAATATCCGAAGAAGGGAGATGCGACGTGAAAGCTTTGAGGCTGGCTTTTTATGTGGTCATAGCGTTGGTTGCCATTGTGTTGGCACTGTATGTTCTCGCCAGGGAACCCCATCCGGACTGGCCGATCAACCTGATCCACCTGCTTTTCAAGCACTAGCGCACTTGAAAGGACTTTAACGGCACAGCGCCAAATACCAAAGCCCGCATTTTCCGGCGGGCTTTTTTTTATTCCGGCGCTGTTACTGCTTGTATGGTTTATTCCTTGCATAGTATGTGATAAATTTAAGATTCTGCATTCTTGCGCGGCATGTCTTCTATATGGGGGGAGATTCATGGGGTGGTACTCGGATCTGAAGATTGGAAACAAACTCCTTCTCGGTTACGGGACGATTATTGCCTTCAGTTGCCTGATCGGCTATTTCGGAGTGACGGGGCTGACACAGCTCAAGTCGCACTTGGATGCCATGCACGACCACCTGATCCCCAGCATTGAGGCGGCGGCAATGATCGAGCGCCACCACCAGCAGCATCGACGAACCTTCCTGAACTATATTATGGATAACCAGAAGCGGCGTAAGGAATTGGCAATCAAGCTCAATCATGAAGCGGTGGAGATCAACGAGTCCATGGCGGCGTTTGCCAAATACTCGGTCCATGCCCCCGAGCACCGCTTCCTGACAAAAGTCACCACTGCTTCCAAGGAGTACATGGTCGAGACGCAGAGGCTCAAGGCTGCCATCGATGCCGGTGTCGGCTACGGGACCCTTGCCGATGACAATGAGCGCTTGCGGGCGCTCTTTACCAATGTCGAGACCTTAACCAAGGAACTTACGCTGCACATTATCGAAGAGGGGCACGACCATTTGGAAAATGGGAAAGACAGCTACGGCAATATCCGCCGGTGGCTTGTCACTCTGCTCCTCAGCGCGGTGGCCATAGCATTGTCCATGGCATTTTTTATTACGCGCAGCGTCACCAATCCCATCCGGCTGGTTCTAGGCGCCGTGCGGAGGATGGAGGAGGCGGGCGTGGAAAAGGCCCGGGTCGTGGAGGCCATAGCTGCCGGCGACCTGAGCCGGGATATCCGGATTTCGGAACAGTTTCGCATTGACCCTGAAACCACCGGCCGGGACGAGGGGGGGATGCTTATCCGGGCGGTTGCCGGCATGAGCGAGATTCAGACTTCCCTGGACGCCGCTTTTTCACGGATGACGGTGTCGCTCCGCCGGACCAGGGAGGATGAGCACAAAAGAGACTGGCTGAAGAGCGGCGCCAATGAGCTTAACGAAATTTTGCGGGGTGACCGGCGGCTTGATGAGATGGCGAACAAGAGCCTTTCCTTCCTCTGCGAATACCTGGGAGCCGGGGTGGGTGCGCTTTATCTCTATAATGATGATGGCAGCGAACTGGAGATTGCCGCCACCTATGCTATCTCGCGCCGGAAGGGGCTGAACGAGCGTTTTGCCCTTGGAGAAGGGCTGGCCGGCGAGGCCGCCAGGGACAAAAGAATCATCCGCCTCACCGATGTGCCCTTCGACTATCTTCCCATAAGCTCGGCCATCGGCGAGGCGAAGCCCCTCAATATAGCCGCCGTGCCGCTGCTTTATAACGACCATCTCGTTGGAGTCGTGGAGCTGGGTTCATTCAGGGAGTTTACGGACCTGGAGATGGAGTTCCTCCAGCGGGCACGGGAAGGGCTTGCCATCGGAATCAGCGTCAACAGGGCGAGGAAGCTTGTGGACGAGTTGCTCGAACAGACCCAGACCCAGGCCGAGGAACTTCGGGTCCAGCAGGAAGAGCTGCAACAGAGCAACGAAGAGCTTGAGGAGCGGGCCCAGATGCTGGAACAGCAGCGGGAGCAGATCCGCTCCAAGAACCGCGAGGTCGAGGAGTCGAGCCGGGCTTTGCAGCTCAAAGCGGAAGAGCTGGAGCGGATAAGTGCCTACAAGTCGGAATTCCTGGCCAATATGTCCCATGAATTGCGGACCCCCCTCAACAGCCTGATGATCCTTTCGTCCCTGCTGAAGGAGAACCGGGACGGCAATCTGTCGGAAAAGCAGGTTGAGTATGCATCCATCATAAACAGCTCCGGCAACGACCTGCTGGTCCTTATCAACGACATCCTCGACCTCGCCAAAATCGAGTCGGGCAAGCTGGAGTTCAATTACGAGAAATTCGCAATTCGCCCCCTTCTCAACCAGCTCCGCACGACTTTCACTCCCCTTGCGGAGCAGCGTGGGCTCGGCTTCGATCTCACCATCGAAGACGGCGTTCCGGAAGAGATGACCACCGATGGGTTGCGGACCCAGCAGATACTGAAAAACCTCATTTCCAATGCCTGCAAATTCACCCAGGAGGGGCGGGTGGCCGTGAGGGCCCATGTGCCGGCACCGGCCGCGAACCCGCTCCCCGTCCCGGCCGTTGCCTTCGCCGTCTCCGACACCGGGATCGGCATTCCCGCCGCAAAACACGAACACATCTTTCAGGCGTTCCAGCAGGCTGACGGAACGACGAGCCGGAAGTTCGGCGGGACCGGCCTGGGGCTTTCCATTTCAAGACAGCTCGCCCGCGGGCTCAATGGCGATGTCCGCCTCGAAAGCGCGGAAGGAAGCGGAAGCGTATTTACCCTGTATCTTCCCCTTGTGGCTTATTGCAACCTGGCGGCTGCGGCGGTGGTGATTCCCGAATTGCCCCTGGAAGTCGGACCGGGCGAAAGACCGTCTCCACCGGCAGAATTCGTGTCGCCTGCCCCGGTGCTGGCGGATGACCGCGATAGACTTCAGCCTGGGGAGAAAAGCATCCTGATCATCGAGGATGATCTCTCCTTTGCCGCAATCCTGATGGACATGGTGCGCGCCCGGGGCTTTTCGGTGCTGGTGGCGGGGGACGGGGAGAGCGGAATCGCCCTTGCCGACCATTATCTGCCGAGCGCCATCATCCTTGATGTCATGCTTCCCCATCTGGATGGCTGGGGGGTCATGAGGAGCCTGAAGGACAGATTGAGAACACGGCATATTCCGGTGCATTTCCTTACCTGCCTGGAAGACCGCCAGAAGGCGATGAGCATGGGCGCCATCGGATTCGTGACCAAGCCGGTGACGAGTGAACAGCTGGACGAGGTGTTCGGCACCATCGAGCAGTCTCTGGCCAAAAGCGTGAAAAAGCTCCTGATTGTCGAAGATGACAGGGCTGAGGCAAAGAGCATGGAGGCGCTGCTGGGGGGGCGGGATGTGGCCATTACGGTTGCCGAGACCGGCCATGAGGCCATCGGGCTCCTGTCTGCCGGGCAGTTCGACTGTATCGTGCTCGACCTGGGCCTTGCCGGCATGTCGGGATTCGAGGTGCTGGAGAAAATCCATTCCCTGGACGAAGGCGGCCGAATCCCTGTGATTATCCACTCCGGCCGCGACCTGTCCCGGGAAGAGGAACTGCGGCTGCGCCATTATGCCGAGAGCATTATCATCAAGGGGGTGAAGAGCCCGGAACGGCTTCTCAACGAGGTCTCGCTCTTCTTGCATTTCGTGGAGAGCGGCATAGCGCCCGAGAAGAAGCGGATGATCACCACTGCCCTCGACAACGAAGCGATGCTCGCCGGGAAGAACGTCCTCATTGTGGATGACGACATGCGCAATATATTCTCACTCTCCAGCGTTTTCTCGGAGAAGAAGATCGTCGTCTTCGAGGCGGAAAACGGCAGGGAAGCCCTTGACCGCCTCAACGAAAACCCCGATATGGATGCCGTGCTGATGGATGTGATGATGCCGGAGATGGACGGTTTCGAGGCGACCCGCATGATACGTAAGGATCCGCGGTTTGCCGGCCTCCCCATCATCGCCCTTACTGCAAAGGCCATGAAGGGGGATCGCGACGAGTGCCTCAAGGCCGGGGCCAGCGACTACATCCAGAAACCGGTGGACATGGAAAGACTGTTTTCGCTATTGCGGGTATGGCTCTACGGGCGCTGACCATGGAACCGGAAGAGCTCTTCGATATAGAGATACGTCTGCTCCTGACGGGGATCCGTCAGGTGTACGGATACGATTTTACCGATTATTCCGAGGCATCCATCAGGCGCAGGATTGCCCAGTGGTTCGTCTCCAGCGGCTATCCGAGCCTCTCCGCCGCCCAGGGGGCCGTGCTGCGCGACCGGGAGGTCTTCGGCTCGCTCCTGCGGGGGATTACGGTCAACGTGTCGGAGATGTTCAGGGACCCCGCATTTTTCAAGGCGCTGCGGGAGCATGTGGTGCCGCACCTGAAAACCTATCCCTTCGTCAAGGTATGGCATGCCGGCTGCGCTTCGGGCGAGGAGGCATACTCCCTTGCCATACTCCTCGAAGAAGAAGGGCTGAAGGGACGCTTCAGGATGTATGCCACCGACATCAACGATGAAGTTCTCCAGAATGCCAGGGATGGGATATTTCCCTTGAAGGAGATGCAGCGCTACACCCGGAACTACCAGCTGTCCGGCGGCATGGGGGCGTTTTCGGATTACTACTCGGCCCGCTATGACTATGCAATCATGATGAAGTCCCTGCGGGACCGAATCGTCTTTGCCTCCCACAACCTGGCGGTTGACTCTGATTTCGGGGAAATGCACCTGATTCTTTGCCGAAATGTACTCATATATTTCAAGCCGGCCCTCAAGGAGAGGGTCCTGGGCCTTTTTGACACCTGTCTCATGCCGGGAGCGTTTCTCTGCCTCGGTCTCAAGGAGGCTCTCAGCGGCAGGGGGATCGAAGCGCGCTACGCCGAGATGGTGCCGAGGATGAGAATCTACCGGAAAAGCTATGGACAGGAACAGCAGCGGTAAATTCCGTGCAGTGGTTGCCGGCGTCTCGTCCGGTGGCGTGGAAGCGCTGGAACTGGTAATCAGCGCCCTGCCTGCCGACTTCCCGCTGCCGGTCATGGTCGTCGCCCACATTTCGCTGGAATCCGGCAATGGCCTTGCGCTACTTCTGGACGAACAGTGCGCCATCAGGGTCAAGGAGGCCGACGAGATGGAGGCGGCGGTAGCGGGGACGGTGTACCTGGCTCCTCCCAACTATCATCTTCAGGTGGAGAAGGACGGGAGCCTCTCCCTGTCGGTGGACCCGCCGGTCATGTTTGCCCGGCCGTCGGTGGATGTGCTGTTCGAGTCCGCGGCCAGTGTCTTCGGCGCCGGACTCATCGGTGTCGTGATGACCGGGGTGGGAAGCGACGGAAGCAACGGGCTCAGGCGGATAAGGGACGCCGGGGGGGTGACGGTGGTTCAGGAACCGGCGGGCGCCATTGCCGACGGCATGCCGAGAAGCGCCATAGATGCGGCGTCTCCGGATTACATCGTGCCGCTGCAGCAGATAGCACCGCTTCTGGTCAGGTTGGCAATGTCGTGATACGGGCTGGCTGGAAAGAGTTGGCCCGTCGATGGCGTAAATGCAGGCAATCGAGCGAGTGTGTCTCGCAATGTATGGGGGAGAGATGGACACGCAGTTCATTTCGATGAAGCCGCAGATTCTGCTAGTGGACGACCGCCGGGAAAATCTTTCTGCCCTTGAAGGGCTGCTCGACGAGCTGGATCTTGTGTTCGTCCGGGCACTCTCCGGCAATGAGGCGCTCAGGCTCACGCTGAAAAACGATTTCGCTCTGGTGCTCATGGACGTCCAGATGCCCGACATGGACGGCTTTGAGACCGCCGAGCTGATGCGCTCCAATCCGAAGACGAGGCATCTGCCGATAATCTTCGTGACGGCGGGGATGAAAGATCTGCAGTACCAGTTCAAGGGGTACGACGCCGGCGCGGTTGATTACATGGCCAAGCCGATAGAGCCGGTTATCCTCAGGAGCAAGGTCCGGGTCTTTCGCGACCTGTACCTCCAGCGCATGGAGCTGGAACTGCACCGGCGGAATCTGCAGGATCTCGTGGATCAGCGAACCGCCCAGCTTCTCCGCTCGGCCCAGGAGCTGGAACAGCGCGTCGCGGAACGGACCGCGGAGCTCCAGCAGCTTAACCGCCAGCTGGAGTCGTTCGCCTACTCGGTTTCCCACGACCTCAGGGCGCCCTTGAGGCATATCGACGCCTTCAGCCATATCCTGATGGACGATTATTCCCGGGAGCTGGACGAAGAGGCCCGCGGCCTGCTTTACCGTATCGTTGCCGGCTGCGACAACATGGGTAAGCTCATAGACGCCATTCTTGCCCTTTCGAGAACGGTGCGCCAGCCCGTCAACAAGATACCGGTGAGCATGGAGCGGCTGGCCCGGGAGACTTTCGCCCAGTTGCGGGACCAGTACGAGGGGAAGGAGATCGAGTTTCTGGTTTCCGAACTCCCTGAATCCCAGGCTGATCCGGTCCTCTTGCGCCAGGTCTACGCGAACCTGATCGGCAATGCCTTGAAATACAGCAGCCGGCGGGAAATGCCTAAAATCGAAGTCGGGGCGTATTCCGAAGACGGGGAGACGGTTTACTTCGTCAGGGACAACGGGGTGGGCTTCGACATGAGGTATGCAGACAAGCTGTTTGCCGTGTTTCAGCGGCTGCATGACAGAAAGGAGTATGAGGGGACCGGGGTCGGCCTTGCCATTTCCCAGAATATCATCCAGCGCCATGGCGGAAAAATCTGGGCGGAAGCCGAACCGGACAAGGGGGCGACGTTCTATTTCACCCTCTGAACCATCCAGCATTCCCGGTCATCAACATAAAAGGCCCGCCGGAACGATCCGACGGGCCTTATTGCATAAAATCCCATAAGGGTTATGGGTTGTTATCAGTCTTCCCACTCGATGAGCGAGGGGTCGATCTGCTCCCAGTGCTCCGGAGAGCGCCAGAGGCTGGAGGTAATCAGCTCACGCATGTGGAGGAATTCCTTGGGGAGACGGTCGAAGAGCTTGACGAACAGCTCCTCGTGGGAGATGAGCTCGTTCTGCCATACATCCCGGTCCACGGAGGTCAGATCGTTGAACTTCTCGCGGGTCATATCCAGCCCGTCCCAGTCCATGTCCTCGTAGCGCGGCATCCACCCCAGCGGCGATTCCACTGCGGCGGCTTTCCCCTGGGTCCTTTCCACAATCCACTTCAGGACGCGCATGTTGTCGCCGTAGCCGGGCCACATGAACTTGCCGTCGGCGTCCTTGCGGAACCAGTTGACGCTGAAGATGCGGGGCGGCTTGGCGATGGAGCGGCCGAACTGGAGCCAGTGGCTGAAGTAGTCGGCCATGTGATAGCCGCAGAAGGGGAGCATGGCGAAGGGGTCGCGGCGCACGTTGCCGGTGGCGCCGACCGCGGCTGCGGTGGTTTCGGAGCCGAGGGTGGAGGCGAGGTAGACGCCGAAGTTCCAGTTGAAGGACTGGTAGACCAGCGGCACGGTGTCTTTGCGGCGGCCGCCGAAAATGAAGGCGCTCATGGGCACCCCTTTGGGGTTTTCCCAGTCGGGGTCGATGGAGGGGCACTGGGACGCCGGCGCGGTGAAGCGTGAGTTGGGATGGGCGGCAAGACGGCCGCACCCAGGGGTCCACTCGCCCCCCTGCCAGTCGGTGAGCTTTGCCGGCGGCTCGTCGGTCATCCCTTCCCACCAGACGTCTCCGTCTTCGGTCAGGGCCACGTTGGTGAAGATGGTATTGGCGGAGCAGGAGGCCATGGCGTTGGGGTTGGTCTTGACGTTGGTGCCGGGGGCGACGCCGAAGTAGCCGTACTCGGGGTTGATGGCGTAGACCTGGCCGTCGGGGCCGGGCTTGATCCAGGCGATGTCGTCGCCCAGGGTGGTAACCTTCCAACCCTTGTCCTGCAGCGGCTTGGGCGGAATCAGCATGGCGAAGTTCGTCTTGCCGCAGGCGCTCGGGAAAGCGCCGCCCACATAGGTCTTCTCGCCGGTGGGGGACTCGACGCCGAGGATCAGCATGTGCTCCGCCAGCCATCCCTCGTCTTTCCCCTGCTTGGAAGCGATGCGCAGGGCCAGGCACTTTTTGCCCAGCAGCGCGTTGCCGCCGTAGCCGGAGCCGAAGGACCAGATGGAGCGCTCTTCCGGGAAGTGAACGATATATTTCTCTTTGTTGCAGGGCCAGGTCACGTCCTTCTGGCCCGGCTCAAGGGGGGCGCCAACAGAGTGGAGGCACGGGATGAATTCGCCGCTGCCGAGGACATCGAGAACGGCCTTGCCCATGCGGGTCATGATCCGCATGTTGGCGGCAACGTAGGGGGAATCAGATATTTCAACGCCGATCTTGGCGATGGGGGAGCCGAGGGGACCCATGCTGAAGGGGATGACATACATGGTGCGTCCCTTCATGCATCCCTTGAACAGGCCGTGGAGTTTCTCCTTCATCTCTTTGGGGGCCATCCAGTTGTTGGTGGGGCCTGCATCCTGCTTGGAGATGCTGCAAATGAAGGTGCGGTCCTCAACCCGTGCCACGTCGCTGGGATCGGAGCAGGCAAGGTAACTGTTGGGGCGCTTTTCCTGATTAAGTTTCGTGAAGGTGCCGTTTTTCACCAGCAAATTGCACAGCTCGTCGTATTCCTCCTGGGAGCCGTCACACCAATGGATTCGCTCGGGCTCGCACAATGCCCGGACTTCCTCCACCCACTTCAACAGCTGTTCGTTTGCTGGTAATTCGTAGCTCATGCCGACTGCCTCCTTGTGCCATGTTAATGAGTTAGCCCCTCGCGATGTCGTCAAGGGATTCGGCAATGATATGCCCTAACGTTGTTTCATTCAATGCGAAAAATTCACTTTCAGCAAATTTTTTTAGTGTGGGTCAAGGTTGCCGCATCGTATGGCGGGCATTGAGCCTTTCTCTGACGAGCACCGACACGACTACGGCATTGACGAGAAAGATACCAAGCTTGATGGGGGTGACGGAGGCGAAAAGCTCATAGACTTCGAGGGGAAGATAAATGCTTCCGGATACTATCCCCAGCCACTCGGCCCAGGGGCGGCCGCGCCAGAGGCCCCATGCCTCCGCAAAGCGGACCGCTGCGTAGCTGAAAGCGCCCAGGGCCAACAGGTCCAGCTTTCCGCCGTCAGCCTTTGCGGCAGCTTCGAGGAAGATGCGGGGAATACTGCTGGCGGGGTTCAGGTGAAAGTGCCGGATGATTTCTTCGGCCAGGGCCTGCAAATCCTGGTGAATGAGTGCGAGAAGTCCGAACCCGACTGTAATTATAAGGGCGCCTTTGGTTGCTTCCAGCAGTGCTACCGCGTGCAGTGCCTGGTTCCGGTGCCGTTTGGGGGAGGTCATGGCACGGTTACCGCCGGAATACCAGCGCTGCTCCAGCCATAAGGAGAAGCGTCCCGGCGATCCGCTTGCTGTCCAGGGGGGCGCCATGGAAGCCGAAAAGCCCCAGGTGATCCATGATGAGGCCGGTGGTGAGCTGGGCCGCGATGATGGCTGCCATGGCCGCTGCCGTGCCGATGCGCGGCACGACCAGTATGGTGAGCGTGACGAAGGCGGCGCCCAGAAGGCCGCCGGTAAGCTCCCACCATGAGGCATCAGGGAGGGCCCGCAGGCTCCCTCGACCCCACAGGGCCACTGCCACCGCAAGAGCCAGTGCCCCCACGGTGAAGGAGATGAAAGAGCTTTCAATGATCCCCACTTTCTGGGCGAGGCGGGCATTGATGGAGGGCTGGAGCGCCAGCACGGCGCCGCCCCCCATCATGAGGAGAAACAGGGTGAGATTTGACATGGAAGCTCCTTGGCCGGGAGTCGGAAAATGCATGAATAGTTGAGATTGTACGTGTCTGCGTTACTGAGCGCAAGCTTCGAAGGAAAAAAGGGGAAAGCACCGTGTTCACGGCCGTTGACAGGTGCCGGTGAGGGGTGTAGATACTCTGCACCGGGGAGGTGTTTTGAGAACAGGGGCAAATGAGAAAATGACCGGGGAACGCTGGCTACTTGCCGTGACCAGGGAGGTGAGGGGCGAACTCGTCCGTGCGGTGCTGTGGGCCTTTGCCGCCGGGCTTCTCATCGTCCTCCAGGCGCGCCTTCTGGCGCAGGCCTGCCACCGGGTGGTTATTGAGGGGCATGCCACCCCGGACGCCATGCTTCCCCTGGCCGGCGCTGTTGCGGCCCTGGCCGTGGCGCGGGGGGGGCTGATTCTCCTCTCCGAACGGCAGGCGGCGGCAGCCGCGGCCCGGATCAAGGAGCGGGTGCGGAGTCGTCTCTACCGCAAGCTTCTGGCTCTTGGGCCTGCCGGGCGTGCCGGCGAGGAGACCGGCCCCCTCGTGGAGGCTGTTACCGCCGGGGTCGAGGGGCTGGAGCCCTACGTGGCCCGCTTCATTCCCCACTTGGCCCTGGCGGCGGCGCTCCCTTTGACGATGCTCCTTTTCGCCGTTCCGGCGGAGTGGCGGGCAGGTCTCGTCCTCCTCTTCTCGGCCCCCTTCATCCCGCTCTTCATGGTCCTCATCGGGCGCGGCTCCGAAAGCCTCAATCGCCGCCAGTGGGGGCGCCTCTCCCGCATGGCCGGGCACCTCCTCGACCTCGTCCAGGGGCTCCCCGATCTGAAGATCTTCGGCGCGGCCCGGCGCGAGGCCGAGGCCGTGGCCCGGGTCTCCGAGGAGTACCGGCAGGGGACCATGGCGGTGCTCCGGGTGGCGTTCCTCTCGGCCTTCACCCTGGAGTTCTTCGCCACCGTCGGCACGGCAGTGGTGGCGGTGATCGTCGGGTTCCGGCTTCTGGGGGGAGGGCTATCCCTTCTGGACGGGCTCTTCGTGCTGCTGCTGGCCCCTGAGTTCTACCTGCCGCTGCGGACCCTCGGCCTCTCCTACCATGCCCGCATGCAGGGGACGGCCGCTGCCGAGCGGATTGCGCCGCTGCTCTCCCTTCCCGAACCCGAGGGTTACTGCGGCACCCTCCCGGTTCCTGCGGGGCCTCCGGCGGTCCGGTTCGAAGGAGTTACCTTCCGTTACGGTGGAGAGCGGGGCGGGGTGAGCGGTCTCGATCTGGAACTGCCTGCCGGCAGCCTCACGGCCCTTGCTGGAGAGAGCGGCACCGGCAAGAGTACCCTGGTGCGGCTCCTGGTGGGGCTGGCCCGTCCCGAGGCGGGGCGGATTACGGTGAACGGCACCGACCTGGCCGGCCTGGACCCGGCCGCCTGGAGGGATTGCCTTGCCTGGGTCCCCCAGAGTCCCTTCTTCTTCACGGGGACGATCCGGGAAAACCTCTGCCTCGGCCGCCCCGCAGCCCATGGGGCGGAGATCCGCGCCGCCCTGGCGGCTGCGGCGGCCGATGCCTTTGTGGACCGCCTGCCCCGGGGGCTGGATACGGAACTGGGGGGGCAGGGGGCCGGGCTCTCCGGCGGGGAACTGCGGCGTCTGGCCCTGGCTCGGGCGTTTCTGCGCGACGCTTCGCTGGTGGTTCTGGACGAGCCCACCGCCGGCCTCGATCCGGAGAACGAGCGGCTGGTGGGGGAGGCCCTGGAGCGGCTGGCGGCGGGACGGACGGTGCTCGTCATCAGCCACCGGGAGGAAACCGTCCGCCGGGCATCGCGGGTCGCCGTCATGGCCGGAGGACGGCTGGAGCGGGTTATGGCGCCGGCGGAGTTCCTGGCCGCGGCGGCAGGGGAGGGGGGGGCATGAGGGAGCTCGTCCGGATGCTTGCCGTTTCCCGTCGCCAATGGCCCTGGATGGCTGCCGGGATTATTCTCGGCGTTTTCGTGATCGCCGCCAACACTGCGCTCATGGCCCTTTCCGGCTGGTTCATCGCTTCCATGGCCGTGGCCGGGGCGACTGCCGTACCCTTCAACTATTTCTTTCCGTCGGCTGCCATCCGGGCCCTGGCCATACTGCGGACCGTGGGGCGCTATGCCGAGCGGCTCGTGACCCATGAGGCGGCGTTCCGCATCCTGGCCGACTTGCGGGTCCGGCTTTTCCGGCGGCTGGAGCCCCTGGCCCCGGCCGGCCTCGAACGCTACGCCGGTGGGGACGTGGCGGGGCGGCTCCGGGCCGATGTGGATGCCCTTGAAAGCGTTTACCTGCGGATCGTGGCGCCGCTTGTCACCGGCACGGCCGCCATCGTCCTGGCGGTCCTCGTTGTCGCCCGCTGGAGCGTGCCGGCGGCCCTGGCGCTCTTTGTGTTTCTGATGGCCGCGGGGGTGGCGCTTCCACTGGTGGCCCGCCGGCTGGCGGACAAGCCGGGGCGGCGCTCGGCGGAGCTTTCCGGGGAGCTGCGCACGGCGGTGACCGAAGGACTCCAGGGTGCCGAGGAATTGATCCTTCTCGGTGCGGCGGAGCGCCAGGCGTCCAGTGTTGATGACCTCTCGTACCGCCTTGTGACGGCACAGGAGCGGCTCGGTTCGATCGGCGGCCTCACCCTGGCCGGGGGGGTCGCCTGCGGCGGCCTCGGCGTGGCGGCGGTCCTCTTTGCCGGGAGCACCTCTGTGGCGGCTGGTATCATTGCCGGTCCGGTGCTGGTGATGCTAGTCCTCTTTTCGGCGGCGGCCTTCGAGGCGGCAGGCGGTATGCCTGCGGCGCTGCAGCTGGTGCCCGCGGCCCGGGAGGCGGCGCGGCGGATACGGGAACTGGCCGACGCTCCGGTGCCGGTTCCAGACCCTCCTGTTCCGGAACGGCTTCCCGCAGGAACCGGCATCGTCTTCCGCAATGTTTCCTGTGCCTACGATCCGGCCCTGCCGGTCTTAAAAGGGTTCAGTCTCGAAATTCCGGCCGGGGAGAGGGTGGCTCTGGCCGGTCCCAGCGGCAGCGGTAAAAGCACCGTGGCGGAGATACTGCTTCGGTTCCGCGACTATGCCGGCAGCGTAACAGTCGGCGGCGTGGAGATCAGCCGCCTTGCGGCCGATGATCTGCGGGAGATGATCGCCGCTGTCCCCCAGCGGCCCCATCTCTTCAATGCGACCATTCGTGAAAATCTTTTGGCGGGAAACCCGAAAGCGGGAGATGCCGAACTGCGCCGCGCCCTTGAGGATGCCTGTTTGGCGGCGTGGGTCGATGCGCTTCCCCTGGGGCTGGACACGCCGGTGGGAGAGGGAGGCGGCGCCGTTTCCGGCGGCGAGGCCAGGCGTATCGCCCTGGCCCGGGCACTGGTGAAGGATGCGCCGATCCTCCTGCTGGACGAGCCCACCGAAGGGCTCGACGCCGCCACCGAACGGCAGGTTGTGGCGCGCCTGGCCGCGCGGACAGTGGGGAAGACCGTACTGGTCATAACCCACCGTCCCGCCTGCTTTGCCCTGGCCGGCCGGGTAGTGCGGATGGGGGCGCGTTAAGGGGGAAATATGGAGGGGAACCCGATGGTTACTTCTTGCCCCTCGCGGGCCTGCTGCCAGAACCGCTCTTGCCGCGTGAGGGGCCGGATGCGGCGGGGCTCCCTTTGCCGCGGCCGGTGCCGGGCCGGTTTCCCGGTCCCCCTTTGCCACCCCTGCCGCCGGGACGGGGGGCTGGTTTCTGGGGGCGCGCCAGGCTTACGGTGATAGGGCGATTCCTCAGGAGCGCCCCGTCCAGGGTCTCGATGGCTTCCTGAGCCTCTTCGACCGTGGCCATCCGCACGTAGCCGCACCCCTTGAATTCGCCGGTGTCGCGGTCGGTAATCAGGTGGACCGATGTGACGGTTCCCGCCACGGTGAAGAGCCGCCGGAGATCGTCTTCGGTTGCTTCGTAGGACATGTGCCCCACATAGAGTTCCTTGTTTGCGCTCATTATGTCTCCTTTGGGCCGATGGTACCAGATTGACGCGGCAAAGGGAAAGGGCCTTTTCCGAAAAACCTCGGTGGAAAAAGGGATTGCCGCTCCTTGGGCGGAAATGGTATAAACAGAACCGTACGTGAACCACAGGGTCACTCATCCCTGTGGTTTTTTATTTTACCAGCATAAATAAAAGGAGTCACACAAGAGCATGATCAGCGCATCCAACGTCACCCTCTCTTACGGCAAGAGGGTTCTCTTCAAGGACGTCAACATCAAATTCACCCCCGGCAACTGCTACGGCCTCATCGGCGCCAACGGCGCCGGGAAATCCACCTTCCTCAAGATCCTGGCCGGCGAGGTGGAAGCGGACAAGGGGGAGATCTCCGTGGGCTCCGGCGAGCGGATCGCGGTGCTGCGCCAGGACCAGTTCGCCTTCGATGAGGAAGTGGTCTTCAATACCGTCATGATGGGGCATGAGCGGCTCTACAAGGTCATGGCCGAGCGGGAGTCCATTTATTCAAAGGGTGATTTCACCGAGGAGGACGGCATCCGCTCGGCGGAGCTGGAGGCGGAGTTCGCCGAGATGAACGGCTACGAGGCCGAGAGCGAGGCGGCGGTGCTCCTGAACGGCCTCGGCATCCCCGAGGAACTGCGCCATAAAAAGATGAAGGAGCTGGAACCGGGGGAGAAGGTGCGGGTGCTACTGGCCCAGGCCCTCTTCGGCAACCCCGACGTGCTCCTCCTGGACGAGCCCACCAACAACCTGGACCTGAAATCCATCACCTGGCTGGAGGATTTCCTCTCCCGTTTCCAGAACACGGTCATCGTGGTCTCCCACGACCGCCACTTCCTGAACCAGGTCTGCACCCATGTGGCCGACATCGACTTCGGCATGATCAAGGTCTACGTGGGGAACTACGACTTCTGGTACCAGGCGAGCCAGCTGACCCTGCGCCAGAAGCAGGAGGAAAACCGCAAGGCCACCGAGAAGGCCAACGAGCTGAAGGAGTTCATCCAGCGTTTCAGCTCCAACGCCTCCAAGGCAAAGCAGGCCACTTCCCGCAAAAAGCTTTTGGATAAGCTGACCCTGGAGGAGATGCCGGTTTCATCCCGCAAGTACCCCTACGTGGTCTTCAAGCCGGAGCGGGCCTGCGGCGACATCATCCTGGAGATCCAGGGGCTCTCGAAGTCTGTGGACGGGGTGCAGGTTCTGAACAATCTCGACCTCATCGTCCGCAAGGGGGACAAGATTGCCTTCGTGGGAGGAAACAGCCAGGCAAAGACCACCCTCTTCCAGATCCTTGCGGGGGAGCTGGAGCCGGACGCGGGGACCTTCCGCTGGGGGGTGACCATCACCCACTCATACTTCCCCAAGGAGAACAGCGCCTTTTTCGAGGGGGACATGAACCTCATCGAGTGGCTCTGCCAGTACGCCCCTCCAGGCGAGGGGGAGAGCTTCGCCAGGGGTTTCCTGGGGCGGATGCTCTTCTCCGGCGACGAGGCCACCAAGAAGACCTCCGTCCTCTCCGGGGGGGAGCGGGTCCGCTGCATGCTCTCCCGGATGATGCTCACCGGCGCCAACGTCATCGTCCTGGACGAGCCCACCAACCACCTGGACCTGGAGTCCATCACCGCCCTCAACAACGGGCTAATCGCCTACCCTGAGGTGGTCCTCTTCGCCTCCCACGACCACGAGTTCGTCTCCACCGTGGCGAACCGGATCGTGGAGATAACCCCCGGCGGTATCATCGATCGGGTGATGAGTTTCGATGACTTCCTGGAGGATGCCGGTGTCGCCGGTGAGCGGGACGCGCTCTACCATGGCCATGTGGAGGCGAGCCTTTGATTTCTGCCGAGTTCTCAGCAATTGGGAACCCGGCAAAATAACCTGTCACGGGCATGGGGCGTGTGTTTCCGGCCCTGTGCCCGGCGGGCGTCCTCTTCGGGTGGCTGCCTGCGTAACGGCACGGTAATTTCGTTATTCATGATGGTTAACTAATTGAAATATTTCTCAAGTTTGCCATTCAAATGACGAAATGGTTGGTAGGGTGTCTCCCATGTTTACCAATGCGTTTAAAGAAAAAATTGGTTTGGGCATGAACATCAGGAAGAATGCTCTTGCTGTCGGAGCGGCCATCACCCTTGTTACCTGGATTCTCATGGCGGCCGGGGTGTTTCGCATTCCTGACGGGCTCATCTACAATTTTCTCGTTCGCCTTTCTCCGTCATCGTCGTCGCCTCCCGGTAACGTGCTGATTGTAAAAGCCGGTTTTGAGCGGATGGGGGAGGGCGACGAGGTCTGGCTTGCCCTGCTGCGGGAACTGCGGCGCCAGGGGGCAAAACAGGTGGTGTTCACCTTCCTGCCCGGCCGTGTCAGCAGGGAGTTCTACGAAGAAGCCGCTGCCGGCCGTATGGTCGTTTTCGGACGGGAATTCCTTGAGGACGAATCATCCTCGAAGCAGGTGCTGGCGCCGTTTCCCCCCACTGCCGCAAACCTGAAGCTCCCCTTCGGGGTGCTGGTCGATCCCCCCGACGAATCCGGAATGCACCGTTACCAGCATACGAATGTGGTGGTCAACGGCTCGCGTTTTCCGACTCTCGAAGCTGTTGCGGCCGGCAGGTTCAAGGGAATGCCGGTCGAAACCTCGACCTCGGTGCTGATTAATTTCCTCGGACGGGGTGGGGGGATTCCCGCCGTCTCCCTTGAACGGGCACTGGGAGGCGGGCTGATCCCCGAGCTTGTCAAGGGGAAGTCCGTCATCATCGGCTTCGCCGGCTTGGCCCATGAGCCTGGACTGCGCACCCCCCTTGCAGGCGGAAGAGACGTCGCGCTGCTCGACTATCGCGGTTACGCAATAGATACTTTCATTGCCAATAGCGGCATTGTCGAAGTCCCGCTCATAGTGCAATTCCTCTTCGTGGCGCTGATCGTGTTTGCGGGGCTCGTGCTGCAAACATTCTTCGAGATGCGTTTCCTCACCTGGCTTACCCTGGCCGCGGTTATCGCATCCCTTGGCTCCTGCTGGCTGCTGTTGCTGTTCGGGCATATCTGGCTCCCCGTTGTCGAACCACTTGTCGCCTTTTTCCTCACGTTCCTCCTTATCTTCCGGCAGCGGGTGCTCCTGGCCGAAGAGGCCGTCAACACCATGCTGCTCAACCTTTCCGCCAAGCTGAAGCAGCGGGTGATGCCCGAGAGTTTCTATAACTCGCAGGAATACTGGTCCCAGGTTATCACCATGGTCAACCAGACCCTCAACCTTACCCGGACCATTTTTCTGGAGAGAGTTCCCGGCGAGCACCGGGTCCGGGAGGTAAAGGCCCTGCACTGCTCCATCACCGATATCAGCGAGCGCCGCAGGGATTACGAACGGACTCCCTACAGTACCGCCATCGCCAGCGGCGGACCCATCCGGCTCGATCGCGCCAATTATCTGACCCGGAGCGAGACCGAGGAGGACCAGTACCTGGTTCCGCTTCTCTTCGGCGGACAGCCTCTCGGTTTCTGGGCCTTCGGCATTGCCCCCGAAACGGCGGCCAGTATCCCCTATTTTGAAGGCACCATCCGCGATTTCGGCAAGCAGATCAGCGAACTCCTCTACCGCCGGCAGGAGTGGCAGGCACAGCAGCGCAAGCAGAACAGTTATTCGGTGAATTATCTCGACCTGTCCCGGGACGTTCCCCATGAGGAACTGAAAAAGTCCATCGACCTTTTCGAGCGGAGGGTGAACACCCTGGAGACGGTCTTTGCCGAACTCGGGACGGCGACGATTCTCTACGACCTCTTCGGCAGGGTGCTCCTGGCGAACCGGAGGATGGTGGAGATCATGAAAGAAGCCGGTCTGGCTCCCTATGAGTTGACCGCTCTCGATCTGGCGGTTGCCCTGAGCGGGCTGAAGGCGGAGGAAGTCCGGCAGCACCTGCACAAGGTGCTGATCGAGCACGGCCAGGTGACCCTTGTGGCCTCCCGGATCCGGGCCAAAGCCGGAGAGCACCTCATCCGTATCCGTCCGCTGATCGAGCAGGAGCGCAGGCTCCTCCCCATGGAGGCTCGGCCGTTCAGCGTTTATGGCATCCTTTTCGAGCTGGTGGACCTGAGCGACATAACCCGCGGAGATCGTACCAGGGAGCAGTTTGTGGGCCAGTTGCCGGGCCGTCTGACTGCTATGATCGAACCGGTTGCCGCGGCTGCGGCGAGACTCCGGGACGAAACCCTTGCTCCCGAGGCCAGGAAATCACTGCTTGCCGAGCTTGACGGCAGGGCCTCCGAAGCGCTCGGGTTCGTGGCGGATATCGGTGGGTGCCTGGAGAAGCGGTCTCCGGCCACGGGCCGTGAATGCTACCCCATTGACGCGCTTCCTCTGCTGAGGGGGGCGGCGGCCAGGGCGGAACGCGACCTTGCGCAGCGGCGCATCGCCACCACCATCGTCGTCTCCGGCACCGTGCCGCTGGTATGGGCTGAATCCAGGGAGCTGGCCGAGTCGTTCTACGCATTCATCATCATGATTGGTAACGATACTGCTCAGAACAATGCCATCCGAATGGAGATCGGGGCGGAGGGCGATTATGTGGCATGCCGTCTTGCCGGCACCGGTTTCGGCATGCCCGACGCGGTGCTCCAGCGAGCCCTCTTTTCCGATGAGCCGACCGACTCTGCCGAGTATCGCCGTGCACGGGCCGCTGTCGGCCAGGTACGACAATGGCAGGGAAGCGTTGCCGCGTCAAGCGAGGTGGGGTGCGGCATCAGCGTTGAGGTGCGCCTGAAGAAATTCCACTGAGGGAAGGGTCCTTCCAGTAGAAAAGCATGAGCGGTTTTGTTCTCGAAATATTCCCGCCGGGGAGCCTCGACAGCTCCGTTGTCACCACGGTCTGGATCGGCATTCTGGTGCTCGCCTTCTTCAACCTGCGCCTCGGCTGGGTTGCGTCGGGGTTCATCGTCCCCGGCTATCTGGTCCCCCTCATCATCCTGAAGCCGTGGTCTGCCGGGGTCATCATCCTTGAGGGAATCGCAACCTACGGCCTCGTCTGGCTCTCCTCCGAGCAGTTCTCCCGGTTGAGAATCTGGAACAATTTCTTCGGCAGGGACCGCTTCTTCGCCATCCTCCTCGCCAGCGTCATCGTCCGGGTATTCTTCGACGGCTGGCTTCTGCCGCTGCTGGGCGAATACCTGAACAACACCTATCATCTCGCCTTCGATTACCGCAACAACCTCCACAGTTTCGGCCTGGTCATCATCGCCCTCATCGCCAACCAGTTCTGGAAACCGGGACTGGTCCGGGGGATGATCCCTTTCACCATTACCCTTTTCACCACGTGGTTCATCGTCCGTTTCGGGCTGATGGAGTTCACCAATTTCACCATCAGCTCCATCGGCTACATGTACGAGGACCTTGCCTCCAATATCCTGGCCAGCCCCAAGGCATACATCATCCTTCTCACCACCGCCTATATCGCCTCCCGGATGAATCTCCGCTACGGCTGGGAATTCAGCGGCATCCTCATTCCTTCCCTCTTGACGCTTCTCTGGTACAGCCCGGCGCGGATAGCCACCACCTTCATCGAGGCAGTGGTGGTGTCGGCGCTCGCCCTTCTTATCCTCCGGGCGCCCATGTTCGGCACCGTCACCATGGAGGGGACCAGGCGCCTCGTCTTCTACTTCACCATCAGTTACGCCTATAAATTCGCCCTTTCCTATGCCCTCATCCGGCTGGCCCCCGAGTACAAGGTGACCGACGCCTATGGTTTCGGCTACTTGCTTCCGACGCTGCTGGCCATGAAAATGCCCGAGGTCGAGTCCTATGGGAAGACGATACGGGTGACCCTTCAGACGTCCGTCACGGCCATCGCCCTGGCAAGCGTCATCGGCTTCGGGCTCACCATGGTCCCCGATTTGCTGCCGGGGCGCGCCGCATTGTCCGGCGAAGACGAAGCCGCCATCGCCCTGGCGCCGGACGTGAAGCTCATGGATCGCCTGAGGGCGGACAAGCTCATCATATACCAGAGCCGGTTGCCGGGGGTGCTTGCGGCCCCCCTTCCCCGCGATATGGATATTTTCTCCCGCGCCGTCCAGTTGCTTACCGAATCGATCGAGGCGGGGGACGGCACCCGGCAGAGCGAGGCAGCCAGGCTCCTGGCCCAGGTGGGTTACGGCATGACTCTTCTGGAGGGGCGCTACCTTTACCTGAGCGAGAAGAAAGAAAACCATGGGTGGGGAATTTACGTCATCGATACGAAGAGCAGCGGGCATTTCCTCGTGGAGGTGCCGGCGCCTCTGAACGAGCAGGGGACCCTTGAGGCGGGAGCGGCGATATTCGCATCGTCCGGGGCCAGGGCGCTGGCTATCGCCGGTTATGACGAATCTTCCGACAAGGGTGATGTCCCTGATCTTTCCAGAAGCGCCGCAACCATGTTTCACGCGTTCCACCGCGTGGTGGCCCGCCGGGACGTCCTCCAGGTACGGGCCTACACCACGGCAAGTGCGAGGGCCATTGCCGGGTTCCGGGCCGCAACCGGATCCATAACCCCCCAGTACCCGGAAAGCTCCCTCTGGGTCAAGACCGCCCTGCCGCCGGGGCTGAACCTTCCCTGGCTCCGGGAGTCCCTCGGCGCGTTGCGAATCCAGTGGGTGGGGGCACCCTTTCCAAACGTCCAGCGTGACGCCACGGCCTCCGGTTTTGCCGAACTCGTCCTGGACGGCGACGACCTGAAGCGGGTCATCTTCAAGCCGCTGCTGGCCGCCTACAAGGCAGAGCGACGGGACCAGCAGGAGCGCATCGCCGGGTATCTCCAGGATTGGATCCTGAGGAGCAAGGGGGAGATTGCCGGGCCGGGGTCCGATCTCTACATCGCTCCCAAGCTGGAAGAACTGCTCCTGTTCGACACCGAAGTCCTGACGCCGCTGATCGGCATCGCCCGCGGGGCAGGGGAGGTGCGGCTTGATATGGAAGGGCTGCGGCCCGTCCAGGCGGCCGCCTCCCTTTTCGGCTATTCCGTCACCGTCTACCACCATATCCCCACGGGGCAGGATTTCTTCATAATCGCCGAACGGAAAGGACAGGGCAAACGCCATTACTGGGGCACCTACGTGCTTCGAATCGGCCGGGCGCTTCCTTACGTGGTGCAGGTTCCCCGGCCCCTGTTTGAAGTCAACTCTTTCGAATACGGTGTCAGTCTCTTCGAGCGCCTCAATGCCCGGGCACTCCTCATCGGCGGCGCTCACCCCGCAGCCAACCGTGACGGGAGCGCCAACCTGGTGAGCGGCGCCAACAGGGAGAGCCTGTTCAATCTGGTGAGCCAGGGGATCCTGCGCGAATCCCCCGAGCGGATCATGGTGATCCAGAGCCGCGCCTTCGGCCTGGACCCCGGCCGCGCCGCTCCCGGCGCCGGCGCTCTCGTTGCCTTCAGCAACGGCGCCATAACCGACGCGGCCGTTCCCGAGCCGGGACGCCGCCTCATGGCGGTGCTGGGCCAGGACCGCCTGTCCCCCCGGTTCGTGGACGGCTCCCGGGATGTGGTGGGGTACGAGGTGGGGGCCACCTCCCAGTCCCTGTACCTGAACCAGGCTCTCGGCAAGGAGTTCGCCATCCTCTGGCTCTCTCCGTCCGCCAGGGCAACCTACCGGCAGCAGACGGAAAACCGCCGTCTTGACGCTCAGTTCCTCTCGCTGGGAATTACGACTAAAGAGGCGGATTTAACCGCTCTCCTCGGCTCGTCGCGCAGCGGCCGGCAGAACAGGCTTGCCCCTGAACTGCGAAGCCGACTCCTTGCCTATCTCGCCGGCCAGGATGTGGTGGTGTTGAGCTCCATGAAGGGAGCCTGGCCCGGTTACCGGTTTTCGCGTATCATTGACATAAACACCAAGCAGGCGTTCCTCCTGGTATCGACCCCCGACGGCCGACTCGCGGCGGTGGCGAACCTCAATCCCCGCCGTCCGCTGCAAACCCGCATGCTTACCGAGGGGGGCGCGCGACGCGAGGGGATTGCCTCGTTCATCGATGCCCGAACCGCATTGCTCGAATTCGGAGATCGCAGGTGAGATCCTTACTGTACGCCATAATCGCCCTGCTCCTGCTTGCCGGTGCCTGGACCGCCGCCGGCCGGCTCGGGCTCATTGCGAAGCGTTCCTCGGCAGACCCCGAACTGCTCGCCCTGGTCCCCGAGGCGGCGGTGAGCCTTGCCTACGAACTGGACCGGCGGCGGTGGACCTCATACACGATCCCCGAGGGGCGTAATCCCGTAAGAATCCTGAGCAACGCCGGACTCCCGCCGGAGTACCGCAAGCGCCGGTTCCCCCCGGAGCAGGAGTGGAACTACGGCATCGAGTACCAGGTTCTCGACGACAAGGGGGGGGTCCTGGAGAGCCGCGTCTACCATCACCGGACAAAGCTCAGACTGTTCACCGACAGGAAACGCTCGCGGGAATACAACGCCGCCTTTTATCTCACGCCGAAAATCCAGCCCGCCGATACCCGCATCATGCTGATCAACCTGGCCGGCATGGCGAAGCCCGCCTCGATCAGGTTTCGGCTCGCCTCGGCCGATCCGGGCGTTCGCGATGTGGCGATACGGGTCTACGTTCCCGAGTTGACCCCCGAATACCGGCTGCGCCCAACCTGGCAGCGGATGAGCGAACGGCAGAAAACCCGCCTGGCCCAGGGTAACGTCTATCCCAATGAACTGCTTGCCGAAGCGGAAAAGCAGAGCATCGTGTCGCGGATGTGGACTCCCATCGGGCCGTCGGGGGTCAGGGGGCAAAACTATGTTTCCCGTGAGATTTACGTCCTTACGGAGAACGAAGGGGAGGAAATTCTCCCCGAGGGCCCCCCTTCCGGCTTCATTGCCGACGCTTTACATCGGACCGTCGTGCCGGTGCCGGAGCGGGGTGGGCGGGTTATCCTCCGCTTCGAGCCGGTCTCCGGCGGCCCTACGAAGAATGGGACCATCACCGTGAAGTGGTACGGCCTCGGCCCGGCTAACCGTTCCACCAATTCCATCCCCTGGAACGGGAAGGGGACAACCTTCGACCGGGTCTTTGCCGGCGGTCTTCTGGACATTTCCGCCCCATCCCCCCTCACCATCCGCGCGTTTTTGACGAATGGCGGCAATGAGACGGAAATTACCCCGGTTCCCTTTAGCCTCCGAGCCTATGTAATAGACGCCGGGACGCCGCTCGCCTTTCCGGTCGCCCATGACCGGGGGACCCCAACACCGTTCCGCATCGACCTGCGCCGGGTGATCGCGCCGGGAGCCAAAACCCCCGGACCCCTGGCGGTAACATACCGGATCATCGACAGCGGCGGGAGGAGCATCCGCACGGGGAGCCTCGCCGTTCCCTTCGTGGCATCCCCCTACGATTTCGTTGCCGGCGAGCAGCCGGCGCCGGTGGTATCCGAGCCGGTCCCCTTCCACTTCCTGATGCCTCCCGGAGCTGCGGGCATCAGGCTTTCGGCCGGGGGGGAGGTGCTGGCCGCGGCATACAACCGTCCGGAGTCGCTGCTGCGGGAGATCAGCGTGCCGGAGGACTACTACCGCTCCTACGACAGCGAAGAGCGTCAGCCGGCCTGGTTCCCCCTCTACCATCCAGACCATGACCAGCTCCTGCTGGCAAACCGGACCGTGCTCCTCGGCACCCAGCTGCGCCCACCCACGGACATTCCTGACCTCCTGGCCGGGCGCTACACGTGGGAGGACTACCATCCGGAAGGAAAGTGGCTCGCCCGTAGGCTCGTCATTCCCTGGGACCGGCGGATCGCCTTCCACCGCGATTCCCTCCCCTCGCTCTTTGCCCCCATTCCAACCGGCACTCCGGCCACGGTCACCCTTCAGGCCGACGCCGGTCTCGCGCAGGTGGAACCTGCCGTTATCTACCGGCGGGCCGGCAATGGACCGTTCCGGGCGAAGATCGCCCTGGACGGCAAGACCGTCTTCAGCGGAACCCTCGACGGCTCCCTTGGCGAAATAAGGCTGATGCCGGTTGCCACGGGGAAACATCAGGTGTTGGTCACGTCCCCTGGAGGCGTTCGCTTCGCCATGAACCATATCGGTCCGAAGCAGGGGAGTTTCAGCGTAAGGCTGGCCAACCGCTTCCAGGGCAAGGAACTCAGCTTTGTCTACGAGAAGGGCACCCGCGAAGAGGAGACCCTCGGGCTCCGCTACTACGCTCCGGCATCGGCGGGGCGTCAGGCGGTCATCCGGGTGGCCTGCGAGACGAACCGCAGGGGATTCGGCCCCTGGAGCAGCTGGAGCTTCCCCGAACGGCGGTACACCATACGTCTCGATGATGGGGAAAAGGCCCAGGCTTTGGGGACGGGAGGCGGAACCCTCCTGGGGGCCGAGCCGATTTACCTCCCCTTCGGCGCCGATATGCCGCCGGGGCGCTACCGCATCCGCGTCATCACCGATAAACCGGCCGGGGGGTATCTCCTCCTGTCCCGCACGACTCCCGGCATTGCACCACGCCGGGTCATCCGCCACGAAGGGGAGGTACGGTCCATTGAAATTGCTGAATAGGGCAAGGGCCATCGTGATCGCGACGGCCGTGGCCGCAGCGCTCCCTGCCGTGGCCGAGAGCTCCGGCATTGGCAAGCTGCTCCGCCAGGCGAGCCGCGACGGCGTCTACCGCCACCCCGGCGAGCAGGAACTGCGCCGGGCCGAGGAGCTTTTCGCACGTACCCTGAAGGGGGAGCCGGCCGCCAAACTGAAGGAAGGGTGGGGGCAGCTTAACTTCGACCTGCTGGAAATCTCCGAAGGGAAGGAACGGTTCATGCTCCTTCGGGAGCGGGAGGGGCACCGGCGGGGCCGCGGCTTTTTCCTCGTGCGCCGGGGCGGGCTCCCCCTCATGCTCCAGATGCCCCACAGCTTCAAGGATGAGCAGACGCGGCAGATCGGGCTCGACATGGCCCTGGAGGGGGGGAGCATGGTGGCGGCATGGAACACCGTCCCCCGCTGGTATGACGAGGGGGGGAGCCGGGTTGACGCCGATCTGGCCCACATCGACAGCAGTTATTTTACCGCGCTTACCAGTGCGTTTTTGCGAGTTGTCCCCCGCGGGACCGTGGCGCAGTTCCACGGCTTCGAGGCGGAAAAACGCAAAAACAGGCGCGTAGCCGATGCCGACGTGATCGTCAGTTCGGGGACGAGAACCGCCACTGCCGGAGTCCGCAAGTCTGCTGCCTGCCTCGGGTCGAAGGCCGACGCGAAAGTCCTGGTTTACCCCACCGACGTGCGGGAGTTGGGGGGGACCACGAACACCATCGGCCGGCTCATGGCGGATGCGGGGAGCAGCCGCTTCATCCATCTGGAGTTGAGCGGCGATTTCAGGTCAGCGTTGATAAAAAAGGCATCATTGCGGGCAGTGATGAATCATTGCCTTGAGGAGGCGCTCCGGTGATCCTGCGCCGCGTCATCCCGATCATAGCTGCGGTCGTGCTCTTCCCGGCGGCCGCGCTCCCCCTCGACGAGGTCCAGTCAAGGCTTCTTGGGGGCTACGGCCTCCCCCTGCGCTGGTACAACGTCGAAGGGGCACCCGCCGTTTTGGAGGGGAGTGATCCTGTGCGCGATGACGATACTCCCCGGCACCTGCTGAAACTGGAGCCGGGCCAGCGGACAGCTGTATGGCTCCCGGCATGGGAAACTCTGCGCATCGATTCCCACGACGGCCCCCTTGCCGCCGACGGCCTGGAAGTTTCCTTTTCCGCCGGGGGTGGGCTCTTCCGCCACGACGCCGGAGTCCGCTCGGTTGACGGCAAATCGCTGGTGTTCTCCCCGTCATCCCCCGCGCCGCTTCTGGTTCGTATCGAAAGGCCGTCCCGGCACCGGAGTCCCCTTGCCGTAGCTCTTTACATCTCTTCCCGCGAGCCCCTGGGGGAGATAGCCCCCTACCGTCGGCTCATCCCCCTTCCCCTGGACCAGGTCCGGATCGGCAGGCCGGGACAGCCGGGGGATGAGCAGTTCTGGAGCATGCCGGAGTCCCGTGCCGTTTCGATACCTGTTGATGGGCCGGTCAGGGTTGCCCTGGAGAACCACATGGTCTATCCGGCGCAGGAATCCCGCCGCTCCTTCGCCTACCGGGTCCAGGCGGCCCTGGACAACCAGGCGCCCCAGTTTCTCGAATTCGAGACCGGCCCCGATAAGGAGCCGTCACGCCATGACGGCGGAGACCCGCGCCATATCCTGGGACGGCGGCAGACCGGCTACCTGGACATCCCGGCGGGAGAGCACACCCTTACCTTGAAGGCGGCCGTCCCTCTCCTTGCCCGCCTTCTCGTCCAGGAGCGCCCCGACTACCTTGTCCCCCAAAAGAATGCTCCCGTCCCTTCGGCCGACCGGGTGGTGGAGGGGGACTTCCCTCCGGCCATCAGTATTGCCCGGGACAACCGGCGGCGGGACGGGGGAGCCGTCGGCACCGCGCTCATGCGCGAGGCGGGCCGACAGCGCCCCGACTATCCCGCAGTCCGTGAGCGTGCCGAAGAGCTTGCCGGGATGCACACCTTCTACCGGGACCTCTTCCCCGATACGGCCACCCATTCGGCTTCGCCGTCGTTCCGCTGGTTCATTCCCTCCCGCCTTGCGGAGCCCGACTCCCATCCGTCCGGCGTAATTGCAGGTGAACAGCACACGGCGGAGATGGTGCGGATGCTTGCCGGCGGCACTTTCCTCAATGCGCCGGAGGGGAGCGGCGCGGCCTATAGCTACCGTCTTCCCCCCCGCTTCGCGCCGTCCCTGCTGCGGGTGGCTGTGCCGGCCGAGGCGCTGAAGGAAGGGGCAGAACTGGCCGTACAGTTCGATGACGCCTTGCCCCAGCGGCTTCTCCTGGCGCCTTCGCCGGTGCTTCCCGACGGCTCCGTCCCCGTTTCGCCGGCCGAAGCGGGGCTGCTCCTGCTGGCGGATAATCATCACTCTCCTGCCCCGGTGACCCTGGGAGGAGCCTTTGCCGCTTCCCGGCCGCCTGCCCCGCTGCTGGACGCGGCGGTGACGGAGCTTCCACTCCCTCCCCAGGTCCGGACGGTCCGGATATGGAAGGATGGCGCTTCAAAGACCCAGATCCCGGTTGCCGTCCAGTACCGCGCCTCCGGGCCGTACCGGCTTGCCGAGACTGAATTCCTGGCGGCGGAAAGCGCCATTGGGTACGACACCCAGTACCAGGCGCTGGTCAAGCTTCCGGCTTTGGAGTCCTCCCCGGAAAACGGCTCGGAATCCTTTGCCTCTCCGATGGATGGGCGGACCATGGCCGGCAGGGATCTGGAAAGCGAGCGTTTCCCCCTGTCCCGGCTTATCCGCTCCCTGGAGCGGTCGTACACCGCGTCGGTCGCTCCTCCGGCGAAGGGGGCCTCCGTGGCTCCGTCGGCTTCTGCGGATGTGGAATTCCCGGCCAGGGCCGCGCGGCTGGCGGCTGGGGAGGGGGACTGGCTCACGGCCCTCGAATCGTGGAGCATCCCGGCACGGAGCGGCACCGGCGCCATCCGCAGGGATGCGCTTTTCGGACAGATTGACGCCCTTACTGGGCTGAACGAGGATTACCTGGCCGAACACCGGCTCCGGGGGCTGTTCCTGTACGGCGACGATGAAGAGACCCGCTCCCGTGCCATGGCGGCCCTGGAGCAGCGGTATGCGGCCGCAAACGATATTGATGCGCTCCTTTCCCTCCAGGCAACGGCATTTTTCCGGAAACCGGAGCCTTCGCTGCTGCGCTCCCTTGGCGCGACCCTGCTGGAGGCCGGCGAACAGGAACTGGCGCTCCAGGCGTTGCTCGTGCTCCCCCCGGCGGAACGCCCCCGCGGGGCCATGCTTCAGGCGGCGCTCCGTCTCGGTTGGTGGCAAAGTTTCGAAAAGGTCCTGGCGGAAGCCCCCGCCGCAGAAGAGCGGTCCCTCTGGCAAGGGCTGCGCGCCATGGGCGAGGGGCGTTACGTCGAGGCCCTGGAAGCCCTGCGCGTCGGTGGTGCCTCGGGAAATGCCCGTGCCCGGCATCTGGAAGAGGGAGTAAGGATTCGTGCCGCACTCATGGATGCGGATTCGGTATCGCGCCTTCGCGCCGTAGCCGACTGGGAGCAGTGGCAGGCCGACCATCCCGGTCCACGGATATGGGAGCCCGAAACGGGAGCCGTTGCCGCCTGCGCCGGTGCGGTCACCCTGAGCAACGTTGCCAGGGATACCGGTTTCCCCGCCTTTCGGGCCACGGCGGCGCAGCCGGTTCTACTTCGCCTCGCCGGTCCGGTGAAAATCCGGGTCGAAGCCCGGCCGCTCCATTCCGCCGATTCCCGCACCCCACTGGAAGGGTGGTTGCAGGTCCGGGACGGAGAACGGCTTTACGTGCAACCCATAACCAGAAATATGCCTGCCCAGGGGCTTGCCATTGTGGGAGACGACGGGCACGCCGCCGGCCTCGGGGTCCAACGGGAGATCGACCTGGGGCCGGGAATCCATGAGCTCCAGGTGTCGGGAGGCTCGCTGGATCTCCTTGTCCGGGTCCATGCCTTCCGCCCCGCAATCCCCTGCCCGGCACTTCCACCGGTTACCCCGGATACCCTTGCCGCTGCCGTGGATGGTCTCTATGCGCCGATTCCCCCACGGGATACCGACACTATACCCCTGGCGGAGCGTGTCATCATGGTGCCCCGTGACGGTGGAGTTGCGCCGCGCATCCTGCCGTTCACCCGGAGCGAACTCCTTGCCGGCGGCGAACGGACTGCTGTTGCGCCAACCCCGTCCCGTGCCGAAGCCCTGGAGAAGCTTGCTTCCCTCAGGCCACCCCGGGCCGTCGGCAACGACGAACAGGCGGCTCTACTCGCGGGGAGGGGGGACGTCTCCGGCCTGTTTGCCCTGGCCGCGGATTCCGCCAACCCGGATATCGCGGGCCGTGCCGTTCAGCTCCTCTGGGTGGCGGAACAGAGCCCCGATCACTACCTGCCGGCCCTCTCCGTTGTCCGGGTACTGGCTGCCAACCATGGGGGGGTCCGTGGCCTCACGCCGCTAGTGGAGCGGCTGTCGAGGCGCGGAAGCTGGGTTCCGGTCACGGCAGTGGCATCGAGCGCGGGGCTTCGTTCCGTTGAGGTCACCGGGTGGCGCCCGGAGACCCCGGCGCTCCGCATCCGCCGGGCGCTCATTCCTCCCGCGGCTGCCAATGAGCAGATCCTGGCGGACATGGGGCAGATGGTGTTCACCATGGTCAACAAGTCCGCCACCGTCATTGAGCTGACCCTTGCCGCCCATGAACTGGCGTACCTCTCTCCCCAGCCCCTTGCGGTCTCGTACCGGCTGGACCGGGAAACTCCCCGGCGCCTGACGCTGCGGGCCGGCGATCCCCCCCGCACGGTCACCCTCACGGTTCCGTACGGGGAGCATGTGGTGCGGGTCGGGATCGAGGAGCGTTTCGCAGACCAGTTCCTGCGGGTGGGTTTGCGGGAGCGACCGGCCCGGTCGTGGCGCGGCGCGGGAGGCTATACGCCGGTGGTGAACAAGATTGAGCGCCCCTACCACGTTGCCACGCAAAGGGAGCCGGTCCGTCTCCGGGTGGAGGGGCCCGCCGTCCTCCGGATCGATGAACTGCGCGACGGAATCACCACCATCAACTACCGCATGGTGGCCGCCGGACTCCAGCAGGTGGAGGTCGGGCCGGAACCGGGGAGGAGCGAGGGTCTCTACCGCTTCTTCACCCATGCGTCCGTTGCCGAGAAGCCTCTTTTGCCGCCCCGCTACGCAGATATCAGGCAGGAGCCGGTACCGCCGCCGGCAGTCACCGTTGCCTCCCCGCCTGAGCCTGCTGCCGTGCGGCTCACCGATGCCTTTGTCCTGGGCCACCAGGAGGATGGCACCTGGTCGGGCACCGTGGCCCTGGCGCGCCGCAAACCGGTTCAGGAAGGGATTGAGGAAGACAGCTCCCCTGAACATTTCCTGGAGGGGGAGACCGTCTACCGCTATTTCAACGGCGAGCGTACCTACTACGAAGCCGGCGCCCTCGCCCGCTCCAGGGAATACGGCGGGCCAACCATCGGGGTGCGGGCCGCGGTCAAGGGGCTCCCCCGGACCCAGACCCCATTTTCCTGGAACCTGGGTGGCAGCCTCTACCTGCAGCGCCCGGACCATGAGCTCGGCGAGTCGACGGAGTGGGCGGCTACTCTCCAGGGGGGCATCTCCCAGATGCGGGAGCTGGATCCGAAAACCTGGCATCGCCCGGCCATTTCCATCTTCGGGAGGGCTCTCAGCCTCTCGGATACCGACAGGTACCTGCGGGAGGAAGTGGACCAGGATATCTTCACCCGTTACAAGGCCGATCACCGGCAAGGGGTTTCCCTGTCCGAGTCCCTCATTCACCGCCCCTGGCTCGACACCCTCTGGCACGGAAGCCTGTCGCTTACCACCAACGAGCTTGACGAGGTTCTTTCCCCCGACCATCTCTCCCTCTCCATGGGGTGGAAACAGCTGCTGGGGGATTTCCAGGCGAATGCCCTTTACCGGCATACCCTTTATTTCGAAGACGGCGACCGCTCCGGCACCATGGCCCGCAACAGCATCGGCGCGGAGTTCATCTATAACCGGTGGCTCGAAAATCTGGACAGGTTTGAATTGGGCGCCGCCATGAACTGGCATTTCGAGACCAGTGATTTTACCGGGGCACTCTCTCTCACCTGGCACTTTGACAACGGCAGGGGATTCCGTGATTTCTATCCCGGCGAGATCGAGTTCAGGGACCTGCGGCAGCGGATGATCCCAACATCGCGGAACAACGGATTGGCCTATGAACCCGAGTAGCATCATTGCATACATCACGGAGGGAATGTCCCCGCTCCATCTGCGCCTCCATTCCAAGCTGGTCGATGCGCTGGCTGCGGAATTTCCTGCCTGGGTGGCCGCAGCCGGGGTGTCTGAGCCCCTGACTGTCGAGCAGGCCATTCATTTTCTCATGGCCTCACTTTCCGGGCAGCAGGCGCGACTTTCGGTCCTGCGCACCCTCAGGGACGACTTCAATGGCCGCTACAACCGGTCATATGATGAAAATGAGCAGCGGGAACACATTCTGGTTTTCTGCAGAGAGCTCGGCGCCTCCCAGCGCGACGTGGAGGAGGATAGAAAGGCTCTGGACCGGTGGTTCGGCCACGATGGGCTCATGGACCGCTTCCGGAAGCGGTTTGCCGAGACTGAGCGGCAGATATGTTTCATTCTCGGCCGCCTCGGCGCCGTCGCCGCCAGGGGGATTACCGAGGCCGGCAGCGGTGAGGCCCGGTTTTTCTGGCAGCGGATTGCCATCGAAAAGGAGGTTGTCCCGCTCCTGGTTCACGATGGGGATAACCGGGTCTGCGAGGCTGCTTTCCATTGCCTTGCAACAGTCATCAGGTGCCTCCCCCCCGAGGGACGGAAGGAGAGCGTCAGCGGATCGACCCTTCAGTTCGTGTATCGCTGCGCCCTGGAATCCGGCCAGAATGTGTGGCTACAGTCCGTGGCCCTGGACCTGCTCTCCTGCCTCTCTCTCCCCTCCCTCGAAACCGCGCTCCGCAAGCGCCTTGGCGAGCCGTCTTCCCGGCCCGACGATATTTTTGTGCGCCGCCGGGCGGTGTCGATCCTTGGTGATGTGCTTCCCGATGTCCCGTCTCTGGCGGATCTTCTGCCTGTGGTCATGGCGGACCCGAGCGATTACGTGCGCCAGGCCGTCGCTTCGGCCGTCCGCCACGACTCTGCTCTACTGGAGCGCATTGCCCTGCGGGACCCTTCGCCCAAGGTGAGGGCGGCGGCGGTGCTGGCCGTCCTCCCCCTGAAGGGAGACAGCGCCTTTGCCCCCGGAGGCGCGGGACTTCTCAGCCTTGTCATGGAGGCGGATGATGATCCCTTTGTGCTGCGGGTCTGCCTCAAGGTGGCCGGTGATGGAATAGAGCTTCTGGCCGGACAGGGCGACGAGGTTGCGGTGAATGCCTGGCGCGAGGCATTGCTGCCCGGTATCGGCCGTCTCCACCGGCAGGCATTTCCCCTGCCGGTCAGGCGGTGGGCGGCCCAGGCAAAAGAACGGCTCTGGTGTGTTGCAGACCCCGGCCGGCGGGCGCTCCGTGCGGGCCTTGCCCGGGAAATCGCCTCCATGGGGGAGGGGCGGTGGCGCACTCTCCCCGCGGAGCTTACCGCTTCCCACGATGAAAGCACTGTGGCGCGGGTAGTGGCGCTGCTCTGCCAGGAAGGTTTCGGTTGCGAACTGTCCCGTCGTGGCGGCCGGTATCGCATAGTCAAGGGGCACCGGTTCCGTTTCAGTTGGTGGCGGCTCATCCACGAACTCAGAACCCCGACCCCCGACAAGCGCCAGGCGTTCAGCCATACGGTGGGACGCCATTTCTCCGGCGATATCCGCACCCCTTCGTCAATAATGGCGGAGGTCTCCCCCACCAAAGTCCCCGGAGAACCGCTGTTCATTGCGGAAGAGGGGGGATGGCGTCCCTATCTCCCCCTTCCCGACGAGTTCCTTTCGGCTTTGCAGGGCGTTTTGCCGCGAGGGACGGCGCAGACCGTCACCAGCGAAGGGGTTACGGAAATCACGCCCCCCCGCTCGCCGATGCAACGTCTGCGGGCGGCTCTGACGCTTACGCTCCGCTTTGCACGCTATGGGCGGCTGCGCAACTGGCACCCGGACGGGCTTACTCCCCCCACCGAATACCTGGACGCCATGGCCCGGCTCGGCTTTACCGTCCGGTTCTACCCGCATGCCGATGGCAATGAGCCTGCCGACCAGACGGTGAGCCGCTTCTTCCCCCTGGCAATTCCGTTCATCGACCCGGATCTGGTGGCCAGGGCAACGGATTATTTCCTCTCCGTCTATGAGAACTCCCTGGAGGACCTGGGGATTTTCGCACTGATTCTCCTGGCCCTTTTCCTCGGCGAGCGGCTGCTGCTGACCAGGACCGCCCGCCGGGCCCGCCGGAATATCCCGCTGGTGATCGGCGGTTGGGGTACCCGCGGCAAATCGGGGACGGAACGGCTCAAGGCGGCCCTCTTCACCGCCAACGGCTTCGGGGTGGTCAGCAAGACCACCGGCTGCGAAGCGATGATTCTCCACGCTTTCCCCTTCGATAACCTGCGGGAGATGTTCATCTTCCGCCCCTACGACAAGGCCACCATCTGGGAGCAGCACAACGTGATGGACCTGGCGGAGCGGCTGGACACCGAGGTTCTGCTCTGGGAGTGCATGGGGCTGACCCCCACTTACGTGAACATCCTCCAGCAGTGCTGGATGCGCGACGATATTGCCACCATCACCAATACCTTCCCGGACCACGAAGACATCCAGGGACCGGCCGGCATCAACATCCCCCGGGTGATGACGGAATTCATCCCGAAAAATTCCACGCTCATAACCAGCGAGGAGCAGATGCTCCCCATCCTGGATGAGGCCGCCCGCAGGGCCGGCACCGGCATCACCTCCGTCGGCTGGTTGGAGGTGGGGCTCCTGACCCGTGATGTGCTCCATCGTTTTCCCTACGAAGAGCACCCCTACAATGTGGCGCTTGTGCTTTCCCTGGCCGACCGGCTCGGTTTCGACCGGGACTTCGCCCTCAAGGAGATGGCGGAACGGGTGGTACCGGACATCGGCGTACTCAAGGCTTACCCGATGGCGAAGCTGCGCTCCCGCCGCCTTCAGTTCATCAACGGCATGTCCGCCAACGACCGCTACGGCTGTCTCGAGAACTGGCGGCGCATGGGGCTTGATCTCATGCACCCCGATGACGAGCCGGGGACCTGGGTGACCACCGTGGTCAACAACCGGGCCGACCGCGTGGCCCGGTCCAAGGTCTTCGCCCAGATACTGGTGGACGACATCAGCGCCGACCGTCATTTCCTGATCGGCACCAACCTCCATGGCCTCATGGGGTACCTGGACCGGGCACTGGATGAGCACCTTGCCGGCTTGAGCCTCTGGCCCGATACGGGAGGCGCTGCCGCCCCGGCGCCGCTTGACATCCTGAGCGATACGGCCCGGCGGCAGCGTATCCCCACTGGCCATGAGCACCTGGCGGCGCGGTTCGTTGCCATGCTTGGCGGTGAAATCGCCGAAAGCGGGCTCTCCGTGGAGTCGCTTGCAGGGACCGATTCTGCTGTGCTCCGGGAGCAGTTGGCCGGGGCCGGCTTCCAGCATGTGGAACATGCCGTTCATCATTTCGAGCGGGACCGGAGGGTATTCGACGAATACCGCCGTCTGGCCGAGCGCCTTGAGGGGGCCGGGGAGGGCGAGCGCCAGGCCCTGGATCGGGAGTTCCGGGAGCTGATAAGGAAATGGTTCAAGGAGAGAATCGTGGTGATCGAAGACCATCACGCTACCGGCGAACAGCTAATCAACCGCATCTGCGAAGAGACGCCGCCCCATTTCACCAACCGTATCATGGGGCTCCAGAACATCAAGGGAACGGGTCTCGACTTCGTCTACCGCTGGCAGGCCTGGGATCACTGCCAC